>CAZSGU010000016.1:0-19736 GCA_964606555.1 uncultured bacterium
ACCTGTAATGATTAACCAATGGGCAAATGTTGTGCGTTGGGAGATGAGAACAAGATTATTTTTAAGAACATCTGAATTTTTATGGCAAGAAGGACATACTGCGCATGCAACTAAAAAAGAAGCAATGGAGGAAACATTAAAAATTGTTGATATCTACAAATCTTTATTTGAAGACCATCTTGCAATTCCAACTGTAGTTGGTAGAAAGTCTGATGCAGAAAAATTTGCTGGCGCGGAAGAAACTTATTCAATTGAAACTATGATGCTTGATAAAAAAGCGCTTCAAGGTGGTACATCGCATTATTTAGGAACAAACTTTGGGAATGCTTTTGATGTAAAGTTTCAAAGCCAAGAAAATAAAGAACAACCTGTTTTTGCAACAAGCTGGGGTGTTAGCACCCGAGTCATTGGAGCGCTCATTATGGTCCATGGAGACGACAAAGGATTGAAGCTTCCTCCAAAAGTTGCTCCACATCAAGTTGTAATTGTTCCTATTAATCCAAAAAATGAGAATGAAAAAAAATTCAATAATTTTGTTGATACAGTAGCAAATGATTTAAATAAAAAAGGTATAAGATGTAAAATAGATGCTTCTGACAATACGCCTGGGTTTAAATTTAATTTTTGGGAATTAAAAGGTGTTCCTGTTAGGGTTGAGATTGGTTTACAAGAATATAAAGATCAAAAATTAACTTTGTGCAGAAGAGATTCCGGTGAAAAAAGTTCTATCAAACATAATGATTTCAGCAGTGTTGTAAAAATGTTAGATGATATTCAATTGAGTATGTATAATTCTGCCAACGCTTTTTTACAAAAAAATACCATAGAGCTAGACAACTACAAAGAGCTAGAAGAAAAATTATCAAAAGACAATTGTTTTGTTAAAGCTTATTGGGACGGTTCCGAAGAGTCAGAATTGAAAGTGAAGGAAGATACGAAAGCCACCATTCGCTGTATTTTAGAAGATGTGAATGATAAAAAAGCCAAATGTATTGTTTCGGACAAACCAGCTAAGCACCTTGTAATTTTTGCAAAAGCATACTAATTACTATGAAAAAATTCCTCTCTTATTTTTTATTAATTTGTTTATTATATCTTTTGTTATGGCCAGTTCCTATTAACCCAGTCGCTTGGGACTCTCCTGAGCCCCCATCAATGACAGGCGTGTATGCGAAAAATGATTATTTGAAAAATATAGAGATATTTTGGGAAAACGATGGACATTATGGACCAGAAGACATCGCAATTTATGATGGCAATTTATATGCAGGATATCATGATGGACTTATTATGAGTTCTCTTGGTGAGTTTTATAATACTAATGGTCGTCCCCTTGGAATGGTGTTTGATGCTGATAATAATCTAATTGTTGCAGATGCAATTCAAGGATTGATATCTATTGATCCAACAGGCGTTGCTACTACGCTTGCAATGAAATCTGATTCAGATAATATTCCACTAGGATTTACAGATGATTTAGATATTGCAAGTGACGGAAAAATTTATTTTTCTGATGCTTCAGATCAATTTGGATATGGAGAAGATAGGATTGAAGTAATGGAACACACCCCAAATGGGAGATTGTTAGTTTATGATCCTGAAACTAAGCTTACAACTACGCTACTTGATAATTTATATTTTGCGAATGGAGTTGCTGTAAGCCCTGACGATTCTTTTGTTTTGTTTAATGAAACATTTATGTATCGAATACAAAAATATTGGCTTAAAGGAGAAAAAGCCGGCACATCAGAAATTATTATTGAAAACTTACCTGGTTTTCCAGACAATATTTCTTCAAATGGAAACGGAATCTACTGGGTGGCACTTTTTACAGTAAGAAATGATTTTATTGATCAAACAGCAGATAAACCTTTTATTAGAAAATTGGCTTTGCGATTGCCAGAGTTTTTACAGCCTCAACCAGAGCCTTATGCATTTGCTTTAGGAATTGATAAAAATGGAAATGTTTTACACAATCTTCAATATGGTGCTAATGATGCTTACTCGCCTATAACAAGCGTTAAACAGTATGGTGATGAGCTCTATTTTGGTAGCCTTACTCATAAAGGTTGGGGTAAAATAAAAGCACCGGAATGAAGATATCTACCCCTGCAATTGTTTTAAAAACAACCCTGTTTAAAGAATCAAGCTTGATTGCGCGACTATTTACTTTGGAAAAAGGTAAAAGTTCTTATGTTATTAAATCTGCTATGAGACAAAAATCTCCACTTAAATCTATTTATCAACAGATAAATGAAATAGAAGTAAACTATACACACAACAGTAGAAGACAATTACAACCCATTTATGATTCTAAACTATTGAATGGTTGGAATAGTATTAATTTTGATTTAAAAAAAACCATGCTTTGTTTATCCATGATTGAAATGATAGACAGGGGTTTTGACGACGGAGATAAAGATACAGAGACATATTATCTCTTAAAAAATGTTCTTCATTATTTTGATTTAGAACATAATGACTATAATAATGCATTCTATTTCTTTGTTTTACATTTTCTGAAAAACACTGGATATAATATTATTGAAGCAAAAGAACACCCAATTGTTAAAAGGTATTTATCAAAAGATCCAAAGCTACTTGAGCAATTAAAAGAAATTTATGTTTCTAATTTTTTAAAGGAAAAAAATAAAAAATATGTCTTTAGTTATAATAAAAAAATTGTAGCAAACTTTATGTCTGATTTAATTAAATACCACTTACCTGATATTAAATCTTTTGCTGTTGCCAAGGAAATTTTTCAGTAAAAATCACTCAATTTTAAATACTTTTTCTCCAGGCCTAACCATCTTTAGTTTTTCTCTTGCAATTTTTTCAATATAATCTTCATTGAATTGTAATTTCTCAGACTCTTTTTCTAGTTCTGCGATTTCTTGACGTAAAGAATTAATTTCTTGTTGAATGCCTAGCTTTTCTTTTTTTATTTTCCAAAGATTAATTAATCCGCGATCACTGAAAAATAATAAAATGATACACCCTACAGTGACTAGGGTTAATAAAACATTTGTTAATCTAGAAGGCCTGTTTTTCATTTAATAAAAGAAAATTTTTTACCAAAGCGATGAGGAGACAATTTTTCTTCTATTCTTAATAGTTGATTATATTTGCTGGTACGATCTGTTCTGCAAACAGATCCAGTTTTTATTTGACCTCCCCCCATAGCAACAGAAAAATCAGCAATAAAAGTATCTTCTGTTTCTCCCGATCTATGAGAAATAATAAAATTATAATTATTATCTTTTGCTAAGTTGATTGTTTCTATGGTTTCTGAGACAGTACCTATTTGATTCAGTTTGATGAGAATGCTGTTTATTGTATTTTCGCTAATTGCTTTATTTAATTTTGTTGGATTTGTTACTGTTAAATCGTCTCCAACAATTTGAATCCTATTGCCAAGGGAAGCATTGAGTTTTGTCCATCCCTTCCAATCGTTTTCATCTAAGCCGTCTTCAATAGAAATAATTGGATATTGGTTTATAAGTCTTTCATAAAATTTGATCATTCCTTCATCGTCTACAATTTGATTATCAAGATGAAGATGATATTTATTGTCTTGATAGAAGCTAGATGCTGCAACATCTAGAGCAAGAAATACATCTTTTCCAGTTTTATAGCCAGTTTTTTCTATTGCGCTTAACAATAATTCTATAGCATGTTCATTGGACTTTAATTGTGGTGCAAACCCTCCCTCATCTCCAACCATAGTAGATAAGCCTTTAGATTTTAGCTCTTTTTTTAGCTCATGAAAAATTTCAGCACCCATTCGTATTGATTCGGAAAAAGAAGTTGCTCCAATAGGGAAAATCATAATTTCTTGTATGTCAGACCCCCCATCTGCATGCATTCCGCCATTTAATACATTAATCATAGGAACTGGCAATATAGAACTGTCTTTATTAAGGTAATGATATAATGGACAATTATAAAATTTGGAGGAAGCAACAGCACATGCCATTGATATTCCTAAAATAGCATTTGCGCCACAATTGCTTTTATTTTCTGTACCATCAGTTTCTAATAAAATTTGATCTATCTCTTTTTGTTGATCAGATCTTTTCCCAATTAGTTGTGGTTGAAGTACTTCGAGAACATTCTTAATTGCTGTCTTAACTTCTTTTCCGTGAAATCTTTTATTGTTGTTGTCTCTTAGTTCAAGAGCTTCAAATTTTCCTGTAGAGGCACCAGAAGGAACTGCAGCTCTCCCAGAAGAATGTCCAACATCCACTTCCACCTCAATTGTTGGATTTCCTCTCGAATCTAGAATTTGTCGAGAATATATTTTTTCAATTATTGGATAGTTTTTATTCATTTTTTAATTTAGTTCTTTTGATTTATTATATACAAGATTTCGCTAATTTCACACCTAATTGCTGACTTTAATAGAATTTTTAATTTTAATAAAAAGGTTGATTTGTGGAAAAATAGGGATTATTATTATAAAAAAGTGCAAATATGCAAGTTTTTAAGAAAAATGATCATATTGACATGATTACAAAAAAGGGGACAAAACCTACAGTTTTGTTGGGTTTATTGTCTCTTTTTTTAATTTAACTAATCAAGGAGGAATAACATGGCTTCATGGGATTCAATGATAAGTGGTGCTTTAAGTGGATTAACTGGTGTAGTTAAGGCTGCAATCATATTTTTTGTGTTTGCAAACGTATTATTTAACACTGGTATGGACCCACTAGGCGGCATTGCTAGCTTAGTTGATGCTTTCACAAATAACGGACTAACAGGATTGCTAGTATTAGTAGTCTTCTTGTCTTGGTTATAAATTTGGGTTAGTGCATTAATCGATAAGATATAGGGGCTCTGTATTAAGAGCCCCTATATAAAAAGTTTAAGGAGAAAAAAATGAACAATGCTATTAAAGCAATAAATGATGCTCTTAGCACACTAACAGGTTTAGCAATTAATTTGATTGTTACTGGTGTAGTTGTTGGTATTCTATATAACGACGTATTTGGTGTTATTGGTAATATTGCTTCTGCAATGGCTTCAATTGGCGATAATGGTCTTGCTGGCCTAATTACTATTGCAATTGTTGCAATGTGGATGAAGAAATAATTATTATTTCAGAGTCTAATTTTCAATAAAAAAATAAAGGGCTCAATTTTTGAGCCCTTTTACTCTTATTTTATGATAATTTCATGCGATGAAATTATTTAAATCTATATACCCTATTTTTTATTATTTGTTTTTTATATCTTGGTGTTTTGCCTCTGCTCAAGGAACAATTAAAATTATTGATCCCAACAATCTTACCATTGGTAAAGTAAATTATATCAAAGAACATCAATATTATATTTCTGTTAATAATTTCTCTGATATTTTACTAAATAATAATTTTACCAATAGTAACACTGAAAAAATGGTTGTTTATTTTGGGGACACTAAAATTAAAATTACCGCTAATATATCATTTGTTATTATTGATGAAAAAGTTTATCAGCTACATAATAACGTTTTTCAAAAAAAGGGAGAATATTATGTTCCCTTAGATGATTTTTTAGCGCTTCTAACCCAACACACAAATACAGAGTATTCTATGGATTATAATTCCATGTCTATTAATCTTGGTAGCGTTATTCAGAACATTCCAGAATCGAAGACAATTGATTTAGCTGAAGAAAAAAAGAAATGGCAATTTGATACAATTATTATTGATCCTGGCCATGGAGGAAAAGATCCTGGTTCAGTGGGCTATAAAGGCACAAAAGAGAAAGATATTGTTTTAGATGTATCAAAGCGTTTAGCAAGAAAAATACAAAAAAATTCAAGAATTAAAACTGTTTTAACTAGAGATGAAGATGTTTTTGTTCGTTTACAGGATAGAACAAAATTTGCTAATACAAATGAAGGAGATTTATTTATTAGTATTCATGTAAACTCCAATGAAAGCAAAAAACCTTCTGGGTTTGAAACCTATCTTTTAAAACCTGGTAGGAACCAAGAAGCAATTAACGTAGCATTGCGGGAAAATTCCGTAATTGAATTAGAAGGAAATGAATTTGAGAAATTAACTGATGAACAACTAATCCAAGCTACCATTGCTCAAAGCGGTTTTGTGCAGTATAGTGAAAAATTTGCAGCCTTAATTCAAGAAGAAATTGATAAAAGAGTGCAAAGCAGAAATCGAGGAGTAAAACAAGCTGGATTTTATGTTTTGATGGGAGCTTCAATGCCAAATGTTTTAATTGAATTAGGTTATATATCAAATCCTAATGAAGAAAAAAAATTAAATAGTTCTAGCTATAGAGATATGCTTGCAACATCTATTTATTATGCCATTTTGCAATATCAAAAAATATTAAATGATTAATCCGACTTTAGAATTTTTGTATGGACTCCATAATCGTGGAATCAAGCTAGGTTTAAAGAATATCAATAATTTTTTAAACTTGTGTAATAATCCTCATAATAAAATTAAAACCATTCACCTTGCTGGAACCAACGGTAAAGGTTCAACAGCATCTATTTTAGCAAAAATTTTACAAGAAAATGGCCAAAAAGTTGGACTGTATACCTCCCCACATTTGGTTCAGTTTAATGAGAGAATTCGAATCAATGGTTGTCCAATATCAGATCAAGAAATAATTGATTTTATTCAACAACATCAAAAAACTATTATGGATAGTTCCATCACTTTTTTTGAAGCAACCACTGCCCTTGCATTTACCTATTTTGAACAAAACAATGTTGATATTGCCATTATAGAAACAGGGCTTGGAGGCAGGTTAGATTCAACCAATGTTATTAAACCAGTTCAAACTATTATTACTGAGATTGACTATGATCATACCCATATTTTAGGAGAATCTATTGAGCTTATTACTAGTGAAAAATGTGGTATTTTAAAAGAAAACACTCCAGTCTTAACGAGTAATTCAAATAAAAAAATTTTGAAGACTATAAAACATCATGCCTATAAAAAAAAATCACCCTTAATATTAATTGATAAAAAAAAATCAATAATATTAGAACATACCCCTCAATCAATTTCTTTTTTGCACAATGAAATCAAATTTGTTTTACCTCAAGCAGGTTCTTATCAAAAAAACAATGCTATTTTAGCAATAGAAACATGTAAAGCTTGTTTCCCTCAAATTAATATATCAGAAATACAATCCAGTTTAAAAAAATGGACTTGGCCAGGAAGAATGCAAATGATGGTAGAAAATATTTTTTATGATGTTGCTCATAATGCTAGTGCCATTGAAAAATTATCTAAAGACCTATATTCGATTTATAATAAAAAACCAATAGGGTTACTAATTTTGAAAAATGACAAACTTACTAATAAGCTTTTAGCTGTTCTATCCAATGAATTTGAAGAATTAATAATATCTACAATAGATTCGAAAGATATTTTACAAAAAGACGAAATTATACATAACAACCACCTAAAACAATTTAGATTTCTTGATAATATTACAGAAGCATTATCAGAAATGAAATCTATAGACTATAATGGTCCAAAAGTAATTTTTGGTAGTCATTATATTGCGAAGGAGTTATACAAATTTTTTGATTTTTCCTTTGACAATGGTACAATATAGTGTAATTTGGATTTTCGAGGTTATTTTCCCCCTAAAAAACATTTCACAAACATGAGGAACCAATGAAATTAGACGATTTAAAAGAAAAAAAACTAAGCGACCTTCGCGAAGTTGCAAAAACTATGGGTATTGAAAAAGTAACATCTTTTTCTAAAGATGAACTGATTGCAGAAATTATGAAAAACAATACTGACGATACCAAAAAAGACAACAGTAACAAAGAAACTGTTAAAAAAGATGATAATGATGGTACTTCATCTGGTGTATTAGAAATTCTACCAGATGGTTATGGATTTTTAAGAAGCGTTAATTCTAATTATTTACCTGGACCTGAAGATATTTATGTAAGTCCGTCTCAAATTAAACGATTTAAGTTAAAAACAGGTCATTATGTTACAGGAACTACCAGAGCACCAAAATCAAAAGAAAGATTCCATGCTTTGCTAAAATTAATGGATGTTAATGGATTAAATCCTGAAGACATTAGAAAACAAACACCGTTTGAAAGATATACTCCATTACACCCTAACGAAAAATTTAATCTTTCTGATACTAGCGATATGTCCATGAGAATTATGGACCTTATTTCTCCTATTGGCAAAGGACAGAGAGGATTAATTGTTGCACAGCCTAAGACAGGTAAAACAATTCTAATATCAAAAATTGCCAATGCAATTAGAAGAAATCACCCAGAAACCGTATTAATTATACTATTAATTGATGAACGCCCAGAAGAAGTAACTGATATGAAACGTAGCGTAGATGCAGATGTTGTTAGTTCTACTTTTGATGAGGGACCGGAAAGACATGTTCAAGTATCAAATATGGCTTTGAAAAAAGCACAAAGACTTGTTGAGTGCGGTAAAGATGTAGTCATATTATTAGATAGTATTACACGTTTAGGTAGAGCACATAATGCTGTTACTGCACATAGTGGTAAAATTTTATCTGGAGGTGTGGATTCTAATGCGTTAAGAAATCCGAAAAAATTCTTTGGAGCTGCGAGAAACACTGAAGAAGGTGGAAGTCTAACAATTATTGCAACAGCATTAATTGATACAGGAAGCAAAATGGATGGAGTAATTTTTGAAGAATTTAAAGGAACAGGTAATATGGAATTAGTTCTTGATCGAGAACTAAGCGATAGACGAATTTACCCTTCTTTTAATATTATTAAATCTGGTACTAGGAAAGAAGAGTTATTATTATCAGATAAACAACTTTCACGAATGTGGATTCTTAGAAAAATGCTAGGAGAAATGAATACAGAACAAGCCATGAGTTTCATGCAAGAAAGAATGAGAAGAACAAAAACTAATCAAGAATTTCTTGATTTAATGAGCCAATAAAATTTCTGCTATGTCTTCAGTTATTTTTTCCTCACTTATTGGCAAGATTAACCCGTCATTTACGCTCGAAATGACCGCTAAAGCGGCTGCATTACGCACACAGGGCGTGGATGTAATTAACTTTGGAGTTGGTGAACCAGATTTTAATACTCCTAATCATATTATAGAAGCTGGTAAGCAGGCCATGGATGATGGGTTTACAAAATACACTCCCGGTTCGGGAATAATTGACTTAAAAAAAGCCCTCCAACACAAGTTAAAAGAACAAAATAATCTAAAATATGCTACTGAGCAGATTATTGTTTCAAACGGAGCAAAACAGTGCCTGTCAGTTGCATGTCAGGCTTTGTTTGACAAAGGAGACAAAGTGCTAGTTTTTACGCCTTACTGGGTGTCTTTCCCAGAGTTTGTAAAAATTGCGGGAGCGACCCCAGTTTTTGTTAATACTATATCAGAAAAACAATATGAACCAGATTTTAACGATTTAGAATCTAAAATTGATTCGAATATTAAAGGAGTTATTATTAATTCACCAAGTAATCCCACAGGAGGAGTTTGGTCCGATGAAGCAATTTTACGATTATTAGATTTAGCACATGCAAATAATTGGTTTGTTATCTCAGATGAAACTTATGAACAGCTTGTATATGATCGTGATTTTACTTGTATTGAAAATTTGAATAAACATAATGTTAATATATTAACAGTAATGAGTATGTCTAAAACCTATGCTATGACAGGATGGAGAATGGGTTATGCAGCAGGAGATAAAAATTTGATTAAAGCAATGACTAAAATTCAAGGACAAACAACTTCTTGTCCAAATGCAATTAGTCAAAGAGCATCTATTGCTGCATTGCTTGGAGATCATCAACCAATAGACGATATGAAAGAACAATTTCGAAGCAGAAGAGCTGTAATGTTTGATGAATTAAGCGCTTTACCTAATGTTCATTGTTCAATGCCAGGTGGAGCATTTTATATGTTCCCAGATTTTTCATTCTATCTTAATAAGAAAACAAAAAATGATAAAATTTTACAAGACACTTTCGACCTTTCTGAGTATATTCTCGACACTGCAAAAGTAGTGACAGTTCCTGGAGATGGTTTTGGAGCAAAAGGTCACTTAAGATTTTCTTTTGCTACAAACAATGAAGTAATTAAAAAGGGAGTCAGTGCAGTAAAAGAAGCTTTAGAGCAATTAAAATGAAGAAAGATATACATTCAAAAGAATATAGATTAGTGGTTTTTGAAGATAGTTCGTGCAACTATTCTTTTTTAACCAAATCTACTGTCAAAACAGATAAAACTGTTAAATGGGAAGACGGAAAAGAATATCCTCTATTTAAAATAGAGATTTCTGATCAATCGCACCCATATTATACTGGTCAACGTACTTTAGTTGATACAGCTGGTCGTATTGAAAAATTCAATCGCAAGTACGGCAAAAAAACTTCCTAACTATTTTTTAATAAATTTTTGATCTATGGATATTCTATCTAAAGCTAAAAATGTTATTGTTGAGTACGACAATATTACTCAAGAAATGATTAATCCTGATAATATGTTAAATCAAGAAAAAATGACTGAGCTATTAAAAAAAAGAAGCAATTTGGAAGAACTTTATACATTAAGTAAAGAGTTTATTGTTCTTAATAATGAATTAAATGATTTAGAAGAATTATCTAAAGAAGAAGAAATGGAAGAACTTGTTAAAAGCGAAAAACCAAAGTTATTGGAAAAAATTACTTCTTTTGAAAAAAATTTAACAAAAATACTTATTACTAATGATCCCAATGATAATAAAAACGCAATTATTGAAATAAGAGCTGGAACTGGTGGAGATGAAGCAGGGTTGTTTGCTGGAGATTTGTTTCGAATGTATTCTAAGTATGCTGAAAAAAATAATATGTCAATCAAAGTAATGGATGTACACGAGACGGGTGTGGGAGGTTTGAAATCTATTATTTTTAATGTTGAAGGACAGAAAGCATATGGTCTGTATAAATATGAAGGAGGCGTTCATCGTGTTCAAAGAATACCTAAAACTGAATCAGGAGGAAGAGTACATACTTCTGCTGCAACTGTAGCTGTATTGCCTGAAGCAGAACAGGCGGAAGTTTCTGTCAATGAAAATGATTTAAAAATTGATACATATCGTGCAAGCGGTGCAGGAGGACAACATGTTAATAAAACCGAATCTGCTATCAGAATTACACATATTCCTACAGGTCTGGTTGTAACCTGCCAAGATGAAAGTTCTCAACATAAAAATAGGGCATCTGCATTAAAAGTTTTACGTGCGAGATTATTTTCTTTAGAACAAGAAAAACTTAATAAAGATAGAGATCAAATGAGAAAAAGCTTGGTATCAACGGGTGATCGATCAGCAAAAATACGAACATATAATTTCCCACAAGGACGTATTACAGATCATAGAATTAATTATACTTCTCATAAATTCCAGGACACTTTAGAAGGAGATTTGGATCATATTATTGAGAAACTTAAACTGGAAGACGATAATTCTAAAATCAATTAAAATGGAATCAAATTATTTATTAAACAACTATTTAGAGAAACAATTGTTTGAACTTGATAGTCTTCAAATTGATGAATACAAGCATAAATCAGAAATCATTATTCAAAATGTTATAGGAATTAATAAAGCGCAACTTTATACAAAAACCTATTCTATTTCACAGACAGAATTTAAAAAATTAGAAAATGCATTTTCCTTATTAAAGGAAAACACTCCTGTACAACATATTTTACAGGAATCTTATTTTTACAATGATAAATTTTTTACTCCTCCTGGCGTATTTATTCCTAGGCCAGAATCCGAGTTAATTATTGATTGTGTTACAAATGATTTTTCTTTTTCTGCAAAAAAGACTGTTTTAGATATAGGAAGCGGTAGTGGTTGTTTGTCTATTAGCCTTGGAAGCCTATATAAAGATTTTTCCATTACCGGAATAGATATTTCTAATAAAGCTGTAGACGTATCAAGAAAAAATGCAGAGATATTAAATACTTCCAATGTAAAATTTATTAATAAAGATTTCTTTAATATTAAACTTAATCTCTTCGATATTATTATTAGCAATCCTCCTTATCTTGCTATTTCTGAAATTGAAAATTTAGACGATTCAGTTAGTAAACATGATCCCATTATTGCCTTGTCCGATCAGTTTGATGGTTTGTCATTCTATAAATATTTTATTGAGAATATTGACTATCTGTTAAAAAAAGATGGAACAATGTATTTGGAGATTCCAAATTCAAATGTTACAGATAAAATTATAGATATAATTAACAAAAACCCCAATATTGCTAACGAAATTTTTAAAGATTTTGAAGGCAATAATAGAGTAATTAAAATATATTTTAATACTAAATGAAAAGCGAATTTATACACTTACACAACCATTCAGATAATAGTCTGTTAGATGGAGCACAAACCATTAATACTATTATTAATACAATGGACGATTTGAGCATGGATTCTGTTGCTCTCACAGAACATGGAAATTTGTTTGGAGCTATTTCTTTTTATAATCAGGCAAAAAATAGTGGTATTAAACCGATTATTGGTTGTGAAGTATATGTTGCCAAAGGAAGTCGTTTTGATAAAGAAAAAGGAGCCATTGGGGGTCATTATAATCACTTAATTTTAATCGCACAGAATTTTGAAGGATATAAAAATTTGATGAAAATTGTTACCCATGGTTATCTTGAAGGATTTTATTATAAACCAAGAGTTGACCTTGAAGTTTTAAAAGAACATAGTGAAGGGTTAATTTGTTTATCAGCCTGCTTAAAGGGAAGCTTGGCAGAAACGCTTGTTTATAGTGGATATGAAAGCGGAAAAGCAATTGCAGAAGAATATTCAAAAATTTTTCCTAATAGATATTATATTGAATTACAAAATCATGGTATTCCGGAAGAAATTCAAAATATCAAATTAGCATCAAAATTAGCAAAAGAAATGAATTTGCCATTAATAGCTACCAATGATGCACATTATGCATTACAAGACCACCATACTGCTCATGATGTTCATATCTGTATTGGGACTGGCAAGCAATTAGCTGATACGAAGAGATTAAAATATTTTGGAAAAGAATTTTATTTTAAATCACAAGATGAAATGTTTTCTCTTTTTAAAGAATTCCCAGAAGCATTAGAAAATACAAGAGCTATAACAGATTCTATTGATTTAGAAATCCCAATGGGCGATTATCATTTGCCCTGGTTTCAAATTCCTGAAGATTCAGAAATAAAAGATATTAATGATTATCTAAAAAATATTTGTGAAAAAGGTATGGAGAGAAAATTTTCTGAGCCGACAAAAGAATTAACTGAAAGACTAAACTATGAACTATCTGTTATTAAAAAGATGGGATTTGCCAGTTACTTCTTAATTACTGCAGACTTTGTGCAATATGCCAAGAAAAATAATATTCCTGTAGGTCCAGGAAGAGGTTCTGCAGCTGGGAGCTTAGCATCATATTGTCTAGATATTACTGATATCAATCCTTTAAAACATAACCTTCTTTTTGAAAGATTTTTAAATCCGGATAGAATTAGTTTACCAGATATTGATATCGATTTTTGTATCGAAAGACGAAATCAAGTAATTGATTATATAAAAAGTATTTATGGCGAAAAATCTGTTACTCAAATTATTACTTTTGGAAAAATGAATGCTCGCGGAGTTATAAGAGATGTAGGTCGTGTTATGGGATATTCTTATTCTGATGTAGATAAGATTGCAAAATTAATTCCTGAAGGCCCAAAAATGACTCTAGATAAAGCTTTAAAACAAAGTTCAGAGCTTAGAACTCATTCGCAAGATCAATATCAAGATTTAATTGAAAATGCAAAAACTTTAGAGGGAATGAATCGCCATGCATCTATTCATGCAGCAGGGGTAGTAGTTGCACCAGGAAAGTTAACTGATTTTGTACCATTATATAAATCTACTAATGATGATATTACAACACAGTACGACATGAATGAGCTAGAGAAATTAGGTCTTTTAAAAATGGACTTCCTTGGATTACGTAATTTAACTGTTATTGATAAAACTATTGACCTTGTTCATAAACGTTTAGGTAAAAAAATTGATATAAATAATATCCCTTTAGATGATCCTAAAGTATATGAATTATTTTCTAAAGGATTAACGGTTGGGGTATTCCAATTTGAATCATCAGGCATGAGAGAATATCTAAAGAAATTAGAGCCAAAAGCTATTGAAGATTTAATTGCAATGACTGCATTATATAGACCTGGTCCAATGAAAAATATTAATCACTATATTGATCGAGCACACGGAAAAGAAAAAGTGGAATCCATACATCCCCTACTTAATGAAGTTTTAAAAGAAACACATGGTATTATAGTTTATCAAGAACAAGTAATGGAAATTGCAGCTAGTGTTGCTGGCTTTACTTTGGCCGAAGCGGATGAAATGAGAAAAGCTGTTGGTAAAAAAATTAGTTCTCTTATGAAAGAATTATCAGAAAAATTTATTAACGGAGCAATCAAAAATGGTATCTCAAAAACAAAAGCTGTTCAGATTTTTGATTTAATTGACAAATTTGCTCAATATGGATTTAATAAAAGCCATGCTACTGCCTATTCTTATATTTCATATCAAACTGCGTGGTTGAAAACACACTATCCAGCTGATTTTATGTCTGCAAATTTAACCAGTGAAATGACTAATACGGACAGAGTAGTGGTTCTGATTAATGAATGTAGAAAGCTAAATATTAAAATCAATGCTCCCAATATTAATGAGTCAGGAATTAATTTTATACCAATTAATGACAGTGAAATTTCATATGGATTAAACGCTATAAAAAATGTTGGTATCAAAGCATTAGAACAATCTATTGCAACAAGGGAAAAATTAGGAAATTTTTCTTCATTTTTTGATTTTTCTTCTAAAGTAGATCAACGTTTGGTGAATAAAAAAGTTCTTGAAAGTTTGATTCTAGGTGGTGCCTTTGATTCAATGCATCAAAATAGAGCTCAGTTATTCGATGCGGTTGATATTGCAATTAAATATGGTCAACAAGTACATAAAACAACCAGTAAAGACCAAATTAGTTTATTTGCAAATGAAGAAAGTTTTCTTAAAGAGCCAGATTTTCCAGATGTTCAAGAATGGGATAATCAAGAAAAATTAAGTAAAGAAAAAGAAGTTTTAGGTTTATATATATCAGGAAATCCTTTATTAAAGTATGCTGATATATTAGAAGAATTAAGCAACTATGATTTTATAGAGAAAAATTATCTGAAAGAAGATACGTTGATTAAAATAGGTGGAGCAATTTCAAGTTTTAAACTTCATTATGATAAAAAGAACAGACCAATGGCATTTTTTAACCTAGACTGTTTAGGCGGTCAAGTAGAAGCCATTATTTTTAATGAAGCATTTGATAAATATAAAGAAATTATTAATGATGGTAATATTGTATTTCTTGTTGGTAGCTCTACAGTGCAAAATCAATTTGCAGATTTAAAAATTAAAGTTGACGAGGTTGTACCCATCAATCATGCAAAACAAGTTCTTAAAACAAAAGAAATGAATATAAAAATTGGTAAAAATATTTCGAAAGAAATACTTAGCGAGGTTCATGCTTTAACGCTTCAAAATCCTGGTGAATGTTCATTTATAGTTCATATGGCTAATGAAGACGGTTCTTCAAGAAGAATTGTTTCTAAAAAAGTCAAAGTTTCTGTCAATAATCATTTTATAATCATGTTAAAAGATTTAATAGGAGAGTCTAATGTTTGGGTTAGTTAAATTGTTGGAATTATGGCACTAAAACCACCAATCAGGATATTAATGGCCAAACCAGGTCTAGATGGCCACGATCGAGGAATTAAAGTTCTTGCAGCAGCATATCGTGATGCGGGAATGGATGTAATATATTTAGGTTTACGACAAACACCAAATAGCATTGTTAAGGTTGCAATACAAGAAGGAGTCGATGTAATTGCTCTTTCAATACTTTCTGGTGCACATATGACAATTTTTACTAAAGTTATTGAATTAATGAAAGAAAATAATTTAGAAAATATACTTGTTACAGGAGGAGGAATCATACCTGATAATGATGCCAAGAAACTATCAAAAATAGGTGTTGGGAAATTATTTGGACCAGGAACTCCTGTAAAAAAATCTTTAGAGTATATTGAAAAATGGGTGCAAAACAATAGAAGATGATTAACAATATTCACAAAACATATCTCAAAGGAGAAAAAGCATTTAAAAAAGGAGAATTTGTAACTGCAAAAAAACATTTATTGTCAGTTGTGAATCATGATAGCAATTATTATGCTGCTTATTTACTGCTTTTTGAAATTGCAGATAAAAATAATTCTTCTTCTAAAAAAATTGTCTTTGAAGAATTAAAACGATTAAACCCATCACTCAATATTGAGTATAAAGCTCCAAAAAGTAATCGCAAAAAAATAACAAAAAACAGAAAACAAAATAACTCTATTCTTACAATTCCCTATATCAAGCTATTGGTTCAACAAGGAAAAATTTTACAAGCAAAAAAAAGCCTCAAAATAATTTTAAATACTACAAAAAACAAAAAACAAATTAATGAAGCAAAAGAAATTTTCGATAGTCTAAACAATGGGAAAAATGCAAAATGAGCGATCAATATTTCATTAATAGACAAAACAAGCTTAGAGAGTTATTAACTAAAAATAATTTAGACGGAATGCTCGTTACTAATCTTACTCATATAAGATACTTATGTGGTTTTACCGGATCTGCTGGTTCTTTAGTTTTAACCGATCATAGTTGTAATTTTATTACTGATGGACGTTACACTTTTCAATCAAAAAATGAAGTAAAAGGAGCTAAAACAATTATTAGCAGTGATCTGCATATCAATGTAATCAAAAAAAATAATTTGTTAATTTCTGGTGCAAAGATTGGTTTTGATTCTAAACATATTTCACATCAAACGTATCTTGAATTGAAAAAAACCCTGTCAAATATTGTTTGGAATGGTATTTCAGGATATATTGAATCTTTATCAATGGTTAAAGATGATAAAGAAATTCAAGCAATAAAAACAGCCGTAGAAATTACTGATAAAGCATTCGCAGAAGTTTTCCCAATGATTCAGATTGGTGTTCAAGAAAAAGCTATAGCAAATAAATTGTCTTTTCTTTATAGACAATATGGCGATGCAGACGCAGATGCATTTTCACCAATAGTTGGAAGTGGACCACACTCTGCAATGCCTCATCAAAGACCAACTGACAAAGAAATTGGTCCAGGCGAACTAGTTGTTATTGATTCTGGTGCGAAATATGCTGGGTATCATGCAGATATGACTCGCACAGTTGCAACTAAAGGCTATTCTGAACAACAAAAAAATATTTATAATATTGTTTTAGAAGCACAATTAAAAAGCATTGAAGGTATCAAACCTGGTGTATCTTGTAAAGAAATTGATTCTATTGCTCGAACACATATTACAGACGCTGGGTATGGTAAATATTTTGATCATGGACTTGGGCACTCACTTGGTTTAGAGATTCATGAAGACCCAAGGTTTAGCAAGATAAGTAAAGATACTTTAAAATCAAATTATGTTATGACTGTAGAACCGGGTATTTATCTTGAGGATGTTGGAGGAGTTCGTATCGAAGACGATGTTGTTGTAACGGATGATGGATATAAAGTCCTTAATAAAACATCAAAAGATTTCACAGTAATTTCATAAAAATGAATAAAATAGTTCTAATTTTTTTGTGTATTCTATTAAATGCATGTACTTGGAATGGAATCCATATTTCTGTTTTACCAGATGGGAATTATTCGATAGTATATGAATCTATTGGTATCAAATCAGATTTAGAAAATGAAGATTTTGTTCATCCTTCTAACGATAATAATCAATGGATTACAACAATTGAAGATAATGGAGATAATAGTTTAACCAAAATCACTATTAACAAAGAACCTATTACAGGCAAATTGGTTTTTGAAAATAGAGAAAATCTTTCTTATTGGATCGATGTACAAAAAAAAGAATATCTTTTACGAAATAAATATTCTTTTTCTGCTGAAATATATGATTTGAGAATCGATGAGAAATATCCATCTATAGTTGATTTTCTAGATGTAGAAGCAGACTCTATTTCTTGGCTTCTTCCTGCTAAAAAATATATTATTGATAGTGCTCTTTTAGAGTATAAGCAGTCATTTGATAATAAGATTTTTTTTGAAAAAATTAATAATCAATTAAAATCATATTTTGATTATGTAAAAAAAGATTCATTAATAGAAAAAATTAATATTAATTCTTCTTTCATTGTTAAAGATGCTTTAAAACCAATGATAAATAATTTACCAAGGAATTTTTTTAAAGAAATTGAACCAGTAATTAATTTTCATGAGAAAGAATTTGAAAAAAATACAGAATTAATGAATGATTCTTTTTCATTTCAATTATTATTACCTGGCCAAATAAAACAACACAATATGGTTGAAGAGCCAGTTTTTTCTAAAGAGGATGATTTTAATTTATATTGGGAAATTGAATTTCAAGATATTTCTCAAGACAATTTTGAAATGTATGGTAAATCAGTTATAATAAAGAAAAATAGAGTTTTTTGGCTTCTACTAATGCTATTTTGTTGCAGTTATTTAGTTGTTCGAAAAGTTGTAGTATGAATAAAAATATTAAAGAAAAAATAAACCTATTAAGAAACTCGATTAATGAACATAATTATGCATACTATGTTCTTGATAATCCCATTTTAAGTGACCAAGAATATGATAATCTGTTCAGAGAGCTCCAGTTATTGGAGAAAGACTATCCAGAATTTATTGATTCACAATCACCAACTCAACGTGTTGGTCATCCCGTGGAAAGTGGATTTGAAAGCTTTAATCACCGTATTCCAATGCTATCTTTATCAAATGCAATTACTAATGAAGAAATTTTTGATTTTAATAAAAGAATTAATAAATGGTTGAACTCAGATAATGTATCTTATGTTGCAGAACCAAAAATTGATGGTTTAGGAGTTTCTTTAATATATGAAAACGGAAATTTAATTCGTGCTCTCACACGAGGCGACGGTTATTCTGGTGAAGATATTACTCATAATATTAGAACAATTAATGCAATTCCGTTACAGCTAAGAAAAAATGAGAAAAATCTCCCATCATTTATTGAAATAAGGGGAGAAATCTTTATGCTCAAAGATGAATTTTTAAATTTAAATAAGTTCAGATTTGAAAAAGATCAAAAATTATTTGCAAACGCGAGAAATGCAGCAGCTGGTAGTGTGCGACAACTCAATCCACAGGTTACAGCACAAAGAAAACTATCTATATTTTGTTATGAAATTGGTAGCACAGATGATTTAAATATTGGTAAACATTGGGAAATGTTAGAATATATCCGTTCTATTGGATTGCCAGTTAATCCTTTGTCTAGAACAGTTGAAGGTTCCGATGAAATGATTAAATATCATGATAATCTTGAACAAAAAAGAGATAGTATACCTTATGAAATTGATGGATCAGTTATTAAAGTTGACGATTATCGTTTGAGAGAAAGTCTTGGAGAAAGAGCAAGATCACCAAGATGGGCTATAGCGGCAAAGTTTAAGTCAAAACAAGCCGAAACTCAAATATTAGACATAATATTACAAGTAGGTCGTACAGGTGTTATTACTCCAGTAGCAAAAGTGGCCCCCGTAGAAATATCAGGTGCAGTCATTACAAGTGCTACTTTACATAACCAAG
>CAZSGU010000017.1:0-18512 GCA_964606555.1 uncultured bacterium
GAGATAATGATACTTTTCCATTATGGTACTTACAAGAAGTAGAAGGAATAAGAAAAGATATTAGTGTTACAAACTTAAGCTTATTGAATACTCCTTGGTATGTCAGACAACTTCAAGATCAAAATCAGGATAATCCTTTTATTAATATGAGTGAGAATGAAATTAATAATCTAGATTTCAAAGCATGGTCTCCCACGATAATTTCTATCCCTGCTCCAAAAGACTCTCTAAATAATTCAGGAAAAATTGAATGGAAATTAAATCCAACATATTTTGATGTTGCATTACGTATTCAAGATTTGATGGTATTAAGAATCATTAAAGATAATAATTGGAATCGACCTGTATATTTTGCAGTAACTGTATCTCCGACTAGCATGTTAAATCTTGAAGAATATTTAACAATGGAAGGTTTAGCATACCGTTTATCTAATAATACATCTCAAATTATTGATGCTGATGCGATGACCAATAATCTATTATCTATTATAGGGGATGAGAGTTGGTTTATAGATTATAACAAGAATTATAATAATAATACCAAACTATCAATTTCAAAAACATATCAACCAGGATATATTTATAGAAATCTTGCAAATGACAATATCTATGTTGATCCACAATTGGGTAGATTAATTCAAAATTATAGAACTGGATTTACCAGATTAGCAATTTCACATTATCTTGATAAAAATTTTGGAAAAGCAGAAAAAGTATTGTTAGATATGGAGAAGAAAATGCCAAGTAACATTATTGAAATTCCATCAAAAGAATTACAATATCAAATTGGGCAATTATATGGTGGTTTAGGCAACAAGGTAAAGCTTAGATATCATCTTAATCAATTAATAGAGAGAAATGATTTAGCCATTAATGATTATTTGTTATATGGAAAGACTTTTGTTCAAACTTTAGAAGATTATAACGAAGCAAAAACCATTTTTAAAACGATTTATGATAATTTTATTATTATCGAAAAAGCTATTGAAGTACAAGGGTTTAAATCAACAAAAATTACTCCATTAGAATGGAAAGAATGGCAAGAATCGCTACCTGAACTGGTATTTCTACTTTATCTATGTTACAAAGAGCTTGAAGAGTATGATGATGCTATTCTATTAATTGAAGATTGGTTAGTACGTAGTCCTACTGATTTAGAAGCTACAAAATTATTAGATGAAATAAAGGAGCTTCAAAATTCATGAATATAGTATCAATCATTATCCCAAACTACAATGGGGGAGATCTATTATACAATTGTATTAATTCTATTTATAAAAACATTTCAATCAAAGATTTTGAAATTATCGTTGTAGACAATGGTTCTACTGATAATTCAATCAATCAAATAGAAAGTAATTTTCAGAATGTTAAGATTGTTTCAAGTAATTCTAATTTAGGTTACAGTGGAGGATGTAATCTGGGTGCAACCCATGCAAGTGGAAAATATTTGTTATTTTTAAATAATGATACAGAACATTCAAATGAATGGATTGAAAAGTTAGTTTATTTTCTGGATTCAAATTCAAATATTGCTGCTGTCCAACCTAAAATTTTGAATATTCATAATAAAAAATTATTTGATTATGCAGGAGGTGCAGGAGGATTTATTGATAAATTTTGTTTTCCATTTGTTCAAGGAAGAATCTTTCATACACTAGAGGAAGATCATAATCAATATAACAATCCATCAAGAATATTTTGGGCATCTGGTGCAGCATTTATGATACAATCTAATATTTTTAAAACATTGAAAGGCTTTGATGAAGTTTATTTTGCCTATATGGAGGAGATAGATTTGTGTTGGAGAGCTCAAGCAATGGGATATAAAATCTATTGTGTTCCCGATTCATTTGTTTATCATTATGGCAAGCAAACGATCAAAGAAAATACTACTAAGTCGCACTATCTCAACCATAGAAACTCTTGGATTTTGTTCTTGAAGAACTCTTTTACTTTTGATTATGGTATTTTAATTATTCGAAGATTAATACTCGATTGGATGGCTTTAGCCTATTCTATAATGACATTAGACATTAGAAGATTTGTTGCAATATTATTTGCACAGGTTTGGATACTATTTTTTACCAGTAAGATAATTAAGCTTAGAAAAAATAATCATGTTGTTCAGTTGGATAACATTTATGGTAAAAGCATAGCAATAGATTATTTTTTTAAAGGGAAAAAATACTTTTCTCAAATTTCACTTAAATAATCTTCATAAATATCTTTTCTTTGAGCATCCAAGTAGATCATTTTTTTTAAAAGTTCTTTCTGACCAAGTTTTTTCATTATTTCACCAATCTTTTTTCCATGAAATTTCATGAAGATAGTTGTGTAATTTTCTTGACTATAATTATTAAAAATCTCATCTAAATTATTAACAAATTCATTGAGTGATTCTGAACATGCGTCTATTTTCCCGTTTTCAAATAACTCATAACTTAGATAGGTGGAAAATCTCAATTTTCTTAAGCCAACATTTGCTGTTAGCAATTCAATAAGTATTAAACGTTGTTCCCATCCTCTAGGAAAATTGGATGCATTGGATCGAATTGCAATAGATCTTGCTTTTTCATAATGAGAAGTACCACCAAATAATGACCAAGTATCTAATTCTGCTCCTAAGATAATATTTCCGTAAAATCCTAGGAGACTTGATAATGGATCAAAATAAACACTATCATAGTATAGGGAATTTTGGTTTAAAACAAATTGAGATCCTTTATCAAAAAAATGCAGATCTTTTCCATTGCTAAATAGTGATTGAATTAAATATGTTTTTGCACTTCCTTGATTGGCACTTCCTTCAAAAATAACTTGAATATTTAAATTAATTGCTAAATCACTATATTCTTCATTCCATACTGTGTATTCATAAAATCTTTTAATGTCATTTTCTAATTGAAATAAAGAAGATCTTTCATCTGATTTCAAAAGACGATCATCAAATGCAATAGAAGTATCCTTAAATTGTCCATTTAGTAGAGAAATAAAGACAATAAGTAAAATCTGTTTATTTAGTTTTTCTAGCATAATTGAAAGATATATTTTTTAATTTACAAAATGGCAATAATTAAAGACATAATTAAGCAAAATAAGAGACTATATCGCTTATCAAAAGAAATTAGCAAACTATCTGATGATATAAATGTACCGACATTTCTAGTTGGAGGTTGTGTAAGAGATTTATTGATAGATCCTCAAAAAGATGCTACAGATATTGATATTATGATTGAAGGTGATGCAATTGATTATGCAAAGAAACTTGCTAAAAAATTAGGTGTAAAAACAATTGTACCTTTTCCAGAGTTTTCTACTGCACGTATTCCATATAAAGAATGTGAGATTGAAGTAGCGTCTGCAAGGCTTGAATCTTATGCTGCAGATTCAAGAAAACCAACATCAGTTGATATGACTGATGTTACTAACGATTTAAAAAGAAGAGATTTTACTATTAATGCTATAGCAATTTCTCTTGTCAAGAATGAATTTGGTACTTTAATTGATCCATTTAATGGTATTCAGCATTTAAAATCCAAACTATTAATTACTCCAGTCGATCCTGATATTACATTTAAAGAAGATCCTTTGCGAATGATGAGAGCTGCACATTTTGCATCAAAATTATCAATGGATCTTGATAAAAAATGTCTGAAATCAATAAAAAGTAATGTTGATAGGATTAAAATTGTTTCTCAAGAACGAATTACCAATGAATTGTTTAAAATATTAGAAACTCCAAAACCATCAATTGGATTTATTATTCTACAGGAAACAGATTTATTAAAACATATTTTTCCTGAAATTGCTGTTATGTATGGACTAGAACAAACAAGTGAATGGCATCACAAAGATATTTTCTTTCATACAATGGAAGTAGTGGATAATGCTGCAAAATTGTCCAATGATGTTAATTTGCGCTTAGCAGCATTGGTGCATGATATTGCTAAACCTAAAACTAGGAGATTACATAGTAAAAAAGGATACACATTTTATGGTCATGACGATCTTGGTTCAAGAATGCTAGAAGATATTGGAAAAAGAATGAAATTTTCTAATAAAACTAAAAATTATATCCAAAAATTGACAGCATTACACTTACGACCAATTAGTTTAGCAAAAAAAGAAGTAACTGATTCTGCAATTAGAAGGTTGATTGTAGATGGTGGGGAACATTTGGATGATTTAATGTTATTGTGTCGAGCTGATATTACTACAAAGAATCCTGATAATGTTAAAAAATATCTCTCTAATTTTGATCGTGTCGAAAAACGAATGAATGAAGTTGATGAATTAGATAAGCTACGTTCATTCCAATCTCCTGTTAAAGGAGATGAGATTATGAAAATGTTTAATTTATCAGCTGGGAAAAAAATTGGGGCAATCAAATCTCTTGTTGAAGAAGCTATTTTAGATGGTGAAATAGAGAATTCTCATGAGGAAGCAATAAAGTTTCTAAATGTATTGAAAAAGACCGATAAATTTAGTTAATTCTTTTTTTACTTTTTTGTTATTTATAACGTCTAATAATTGAAATGAAAACAGAATATATATCAATGAATCGTAGAAAATTTATTGCAACAGCGATGATTGCACCATTTGCTGGTTCTTTTTTACAATCCTGCGAGAAAATAAATATGACTTCAAATTATAAATTTGCAATTGCCACTTATTCCTATTGGCATTTTCGTGAACCAAAAGTAACTATACATCAAGTAATCGATCATGCAGCTAATCTTGGTGTAGATGGAGTGGATGTTCTGCATGTACAAATGGACAATGAAACTCCTGAATATATACGATCTTTAAAGAATAGAGCTGAAGACCAAGGCATTGAATTGATTTGTTTGTCTATCCATCAAGATTTTGTTGATCCAGATAAAGAAAAACGAAATAAAAATGTTGACCATACAAAAAAATGTATTGATATAGCACACGATTTAGGCATTTCTTATATCCGTCTTAATTCTGGGAGATGGAATACAACTGAATCATTTGATGATTTGATGGCCAATAAAGGTATTGAACCAGTTCTTCCAGGGTTTACTGAAGATGATGGTTTTAAATGGTGTATAGATTCGATTCACGATTGTTTGCCACATGCTGAACAAGCGGGTGTTGTACTTGCTTTGGAAAATCACTGGGGGCTTACTCGTACACCTGAAGGACTTTTACGTATTGTAAATTCTATAGATTCTCCTTGGTTAGGTGTGTTAATGGATACAGGTAATTTTTTAGAAGACCCTTATGACAAGCTAGAACAAATTGCATCTCAAACTGTATTTGTTCAAGCGAAAACATATTATGGTGGAGGAGAATGGTATACTTTAGATCTAGATTATCCACGGATAGCAGAAATATTAAATAAAGTTAACTATAAAGGTTATATATCATTAGAATTTGAAGGTAAAGAGGATGCCATGACAGGTGTCCCAAAGAGTATTGAATTGCTAAAGAAGGCTTTTAGTTAAATATTATATGCAAAGAACAATTATAACATTATTTTTATCTCTTTCTGTTCTTTTTGGACAGGCATTAAGTGTAGATGAATGTGTCCGTATTGCATTAGAAAATAAAGCTGGAGTTAAGCGTGCTGAACAAGATACTAAAATAGCCCAACTAAATAGAGTTTCTGCGGTAGGAATGTTATTGCCAACATTGCGAGCAAGCAATTCTTTTAGCGAAACTACATATGGAAACTCTAGCCTTTCTACAAATGAAAGTTATGGAGCTGGAATTAGCTTAAGTCAGAATCTATTTAATTCTGGTAATAATGCTAGAAATGTAAGACAAAGTAATAATAACTATCTTATTGCAAAGGAAAATGAAAGACAATCAAAATCAAGAATTATCGCGAATGTTTATACCTATTACTACCAATTTTTAAAAAATAAAGAACTCTTTACTATTGCTGAAAAAAATCTAGAATTATCTTCAAGACAATTGGAATTAGTAGAAAGACGATATAATCTAGGATCTGTGAGCAAAACTGACTACTTAAAGGCATCTGTACAATATGGAACAGCAAAATCTACTTTACTATCTAGGAGACTTAATCGAGATAACAGTGAGCAAACATTAAGAAATGGTATGGGAATCCTGGAAAATAATATGGAATTAAAAGTGAGAGATAAAGTGAATATAGAATTGATTTTTCCTGATTTTGATGAAGCATATGAAATTATGATTCAAAATAGTCCTGAATTAAGAATTTTAGATGCACAAATTGAAACTGCACAATTAAATCTTCGTTCAGCATGGGGATCAAGTTTGCCTAGCTTAAATCTAAGCGTTGGAATGAATGCACATTCTGATGAACAGATTACAAGTGAATTTTTTGATGATAATTATATTAAAAGTGCAAACTTAACTCTTAGTATTCCTATTTTTTCTGGTCTTAAAAACAGAAATTCTGTAGAAATATCTAAAATGCGATTTGGACAATCTAAAATGATATATGGTAGTAAAAGAAAAGATGCTAAAGTTAATTTATCATCATTACTCAATACTCTCAAAAATTATGAAGAATTAATTCCAATCTATGAAGACGTATTAGTTTCTGCAGAAGAAGATTTACGATTAGCACAAAATAAATATGAATTAGGTTCCGCAACAATTCTAGAATTGTTAGATGCACAATTAGCAGTGCTCCAAGCAAGCTCAACATTAGTAACAACAAAATATGATGCTGCGATACAGCTTGCAAATTTGGATCAATTATTAGGAACACTGGATAAAAAATATCAATAAGGAGTAAATGTGAAGAAAAAATTAATAGTTGGTTTAGTAGTTTTGGCAGGAGTTGTTTTATATCTAAACCCATTTTCATCTAACGGTGATGGATCTATTGAAGTTTCTACTATAAAAATGGCAAGAAAAGATTTATCTAGCAAAGTAGTTTCTGATGGTGAATTACAGCCTGAAATAGAAATCAAGTTAAGTGCAAATAACACGACTTATATTACAGATATTGCGGTAAAGGAAGGCGATTTTGTTAAAAAAGGTGATTTTTTAATGGCATTAGATGATCGTCAACAAAGAGCTGCTACAGAAGCATCAAGAGCAAGTGTAAAAGCAACAAAAGTAAATTTAAGTAATGCAGAAATCAAAAAATCCCGTCAAGAAAAATTATATAAACAAGGCTTAATATCTGATCAAGAAATGGAAACAAGCAATTCTTCATATGCTTCAGCACTCAGTTCTTACAATCAAGCACAAGCTAGATTAATTCAAGATGAAGATGCTTTACAAAAATTGAAATTAGTGGCACCACAAGATGGAACTATTACATATCTTACAGGAGAGGTTGGTGATTTAGCTCAAGGAGGTATGTTTAACCCACAGGTACTAATTAAACTATCAGATTTATCTAGAATGGAAGTATTGGTCAATGTAAATGAAAATGATATTACAGATGTTTCTCTAAATGATTACGCATTAGTGGAAGTAGATGCGTATCAAGATCGAAAGTTTAAAGGTGTAGTCAAAGAAGTAGCATATGCTGCAAGCACTTCAAGTGGTGGTTCACAACAACAAGTGACAAATTTCCAAGTAAAAGTACAAATGTTAGAAGTTGCTGATGGAATGAGACCAGGTATGAGCGCAGCAGTTGATATTATTACCGAAAATCGAGAACAAGTTCTTACAATTCCAATTCAGTCTTTAACAAGTCCTCGCCAAGCACCAGATGGTGAATCCAGAAAGAAATCTTCTAATTTTAGTGTTTCTGTGGAGTCAGGTAATGAAAAAAGACAATGGGGAAATAGATCAGAAAAATCAGGTAATAAAGGTAGAAATGTTGTTTTTGTTGTTAAAGGGAATACTGTAGAGCAGCGTTTTGTTGAAACTGGTATTGTTGGTGATAGAGATTATGAAGTAATCTCTGGCCTGGAAGAAGGCGAAGAAATTGTTACTGGAGGATTTGTAGCAATTAGTCGAGATTTATATGATGGTGCAAAAGTTACCATTAAAGAAAAGTCTAATAATAATTCAAGATCTAGTCGTAAACGTGGCTAAATCAAAAAAAGAGATAATATCTATAAAATCAATCTCTAAAATTTATCATTTAGGGACTAATGTTGTTAAAGCTTTAGATAATGTTTCGGTAAACATTTATGAAAATGATTTTATATCGATTATGGGGCCATCTGGTTCTGGAAAATCAACATTAATGAATATTATTGGTTGTTTAGATGTTCCAACCAAAGGGACTTATAAGTTTAATAAAGCATTAATATCTGAAATGAATGATAGTCAACTTGCAAATATACGAAATGAAAAAATTGGATTCGTTTTTCAAACATTCAATTTATTGCCGAAACTCAATGCACTTCAAAATGTAGAAGTTCCTCTGATTTATTCTTCTTTAAACAGAGCAAAACGAACTCAAAGAGCAAAAGAGTCATTAAAAATTGTTGGATTAGAAGATAGAATGACACATAAACCTAATGAATTATCTGGAGGACAAAGACAGCGTGTAGCAATTGCACGTGCTTTGGTTAATAAGCCTTCTATTATTTTAGCTGATGAACCAACTGGTAATTTAGATTCAAAAAGTGGAGAAGAAATTTTGAAATTTTTTGATCAATTACACAAAGCTGGCAATACTTTAATCGTTGTAACTCATGAGAAATCAATTGCAAAGCGTGCAAAAAGAAGAGTAGAAATTTTCGATGGTAAAATTACATTAGATGAATAACATTTTTAAAAATATTTTAATCGGTCTTGGTGCAATTCGATCAAACATTACACGAGTTGCCTTAACATCTCTTGGATTAACCATTGGTATCTTTACAGTTAGTATTGTTACTGCTGGAGCTTCTAGTATTGATAAAGAATTTGCAAAATCAATGGATTATTACGGAAATGATAAGATTTATGTATCAACATGGCCATGGTCATTTGATTTTGATTGGTGGAAATATCGTAATCGTCCGAAAATTGAGGAAACATATCTCGATTATATCAATCAATATAGTGAATATGTTACAGATGTCTCTATTAAAAAAGCTACTTGGATAAGATCTTCATACCAAAATAAAGCGTCTTGGTTACAAGTTAATGGTGTGTATCCAAGTTATGGTGAAATGTTAAGTGGAACAGAAGTGACTAATGGAAGATTTTTTTCTGAAAATGAATGGACCTTACAAAGAAGAGTTGTGATTGTTGGTGGTACAGTAAGAGATGGATTTTTTGATGGTAAAGATCCAATAGGAAAAAAAATAAAAGTTGGTGGCGTTACTTTTGAAATCATTGGCGAACTCAAAAAGCAGGGAATGGGAATGGTTCCAGGAGGGACACTTGATAATCTAGTGATTATGCCTTCATCAACTTTTAAACGCATTCTGACAAGATGGGGTTTTGATGAATTGATATTACAAACAGAACCTGAAAATTTATATAAAGCAAAAGAGGAAGTAGGGATGATTATGAGGGTAGCTCGTAAATTACGACCTGATCAAGAAGATGATTTTGCTGTGAATTCTGCTGATGCATATCAGAGTCAGTTTGATGGTATGAAAATTGCTATTGCTGGAATGGCCTTTATGGTGACAGGAATATCTTTAGTTGTTTCTGCAATAGGCATTATGAATGTGATGTTTGTTTCTGTACGAGAACGCACTAAAGAAATTGGTTTAAGAAAAGCAATGGGTGCGACAAATAACAACATTTTGGTACAATTTTTAAGTGAAGCGATTGCTATTTCAATTATTGGAGGAACAATAGGAATTGTATTGGTCAAATTAATGACTGTTGTTCTAGCTTCTTATGCATCCTTTCCAGTTGAATTTGATCTCCTATTAATTTTTTATACTTTTATGATTTGTGTATTTATCGGCATAACATCTGGTATTCTTCCAGCAAGAACTGCTGCCAACCTTCACCCAATCGATGCGTTACGTCATGAATAGATTAATTAATTACTTAGGTGATGCAATTTCGGGTGTGCTATTTTATTTTGGCCAAACAAAACTACGCACATTTTTAACTCTGCTTGGTATTACTGTTGGGGTTTCCTCTATTATTGGTATTATGACTGTATTAACTACTTTTGACAGAGCTACAACCGGTTTGGTTGAAGAAATGAAAACAAATATATTTTATATTACAAGAGACAATCCCGTTGAAATTAGTTTTGGTTCTGATAGTAGACATAATCGTAATAAGCCTCGTATTACATGGTCAGAATATGAACAATTAAAGAGAGTATTAACACTAACAAAACATGTATCTGCAGTTGTAGCAGAAGAGCCAAGTGACCGAACAATTAGTGTTGGAAAAGAAGAATTAAAAAATCGATTATCAAGTTTTTGGGGAGGTGATGGAGATGTTCTTGAAGCTTGGAAATATGAAATGGTTAGTGGAAGGAATATACGAAGACAGGATTTAGATAGTAATGCACGTGTTGCCGTAGTGGGTTATGATATTAAAGAAGAATTATTTCCTTATTCTGATCCAGTAGGTCAGATGATAAAAATTGATAATATTCCATTTGAAGTTATTGGTCTTCTCGGTGCTAAAGGAGAAATGTTGGGACAAAGCATGGATTCTATGATTGGAATTCCAATTACTGCTTTTTTACAATATTTCCGTGGTCGAAGTCATTATGGTGAAGGTTTACAGCTTATATTGGAATCAGAATCTATGGATGAATTGGATGCTGCTACTGATGAGGCGATTGGAGCCTTTAGGGCAATCCGAAAGATACCGCCAGGAGAGGAAAATAACTTCTATATTGCAACCAATGATCAATTAATGGATACATTTGGTGATTTTACTCAATACTTGCAAATGTTTATTGGTCTAGTGGCAGGAATTTCTCTATTAGTAGCAGGAATTGGTATTGCTAATATTATGCTAGTTTCGTTGACAGAACGTATTAAAGAGATTGGTGTTCGCAAAGCGCTAGGTGCAAGAAAAATTGATATATTTTTACAATTTTTAATTGAAGCAACTCTTATTTCTATAATAGGTGGAATTGTTGGTATTATCATCGGTTTATTATTTGGAAATGTGGTAGCATATTTTTTACAACAGGATCCGATCATTCCGTTGAATTGGGTATTTTATAGCATTCAGATTTGTGTGTTTATGGGTATAGTTTTTGGATTGTATCCCGCAATTAAAGCTGCAAATCTTAATCCTATTGACTCTATTCGTTATGAATAGATAAATTATCTTAAATAATATTTTTTATGTCAAAAACAAAGAAAGTCACAAAGAAAGAATTAGATAAAATAGCTAAACTTTCCAAACTTTCTCTCTCTGAATCAGAGTTAAAAACACACACTAAAGATATGAATAATATTCTCGATTACATGGATTTGTTAAATGAAATTGATACATCTGATGTAGAAGAATTAGTTAATGTTCATGATACGCATAGTGTATTAAGAGAAGATGTTACAGAAGAATCAATTCCCAAAGAAAAGGTTATAGAAAATAGCCCAAAATCAAAGGGGGATTATATCGAAATTCCTCTAGTGGTGAAAAAGGATAGCCAGTGAATCTAGGTGTTATTCCTGGTCGACTCAATTCTAAAAGATTTCCAAGAAAGATTATCTACCCTCTGAATGGAAAAGCTGTTATTGAACATGTATATGATAATGCAAAAGAATCAAAGTATCTTGATAAAGTAATTATTGCAATTGATTCAGAAGAAACCAAATCACATTTAAGCGATTCTTGTAATATTATGTTTACCTCTTTAGAACATAAATCTGGTACCGATAGGGTTGCCGAAGTATCTGAAAAAATTAATTCTGATATTATTGTCAATATTCAAGGAGATGAACCAAAAATTGACCCTAATATTATTGATAGTCTTATTTTATTGTTTAATGATCCATCGGTAGAGATAGCTTCAGTAGCTTCTACTGATTTAAATAATGATGATTTAATCAATCCCAATGTTGTAAAAGTATGTTTAGATGATAATAATTATGCTATGAACTTTGAAAGAGATATTTCTTTACAAGACCAACAATATTTTCGTCATATTGGTATTTATGCCTATCGTAGTGAGATATTGAAAAAATTTACCAATTTAGATCAAACTGAGAATGAGAAAAAATTCAAACTAGAACAATTAAGAGCGCTTGATAATAATATTGCAATTAAAATATTAATTACTAATTTCCAACATAGAAGTATCGATATAGAAGGTGATTTAAAATATTATGAAATCTAAAACAAAATTTATATTTGTACTAGGTGGAGTAATGTCCGGCCTTGGAAAAGGTATCTCTGCTTCTTCAATTGGGTATTTATTAAAAAGCGCAGGCTTGAAAGTCAATATTCTTAAATTAGATCCTTATCTTAATGTTGATCCTGGTACAATGAATCCATATCAACATGGAGAAGTTTTTGTATTAGATGATGGTTCCGAAACTGATTTAGATTTAGGACATTACGAGAGATTCATCGATGAGAATATGTCTAAAGATAATAATGCTACCGCTGGACAAATATATAGCACTGTATTAGAAAAAGAACGTCTAGGAGAGTATTTAGGTGAGACTGTTCAGGTGATTCCACATGTAACAGACGAAATTAAAAATCGTATTTATCAATTATCAGAGAGTAACAAATATGATATAGTAATTTGTGAAGTTGGTGGTACGGTGGGTGACATAGAAAGTTTACCATTTCTTGAAGCAATTCGTCAGTTATCACTTGATGTTGGATATTTTAATTCCTTAATCATACACCTTACATTACTTCCACATGTTTTTTCTAGTGGGGAAATAAAAACAAAACCCACTCAACATTCAGTAATGAAACTGCGAGAAATTGGACTTTCTCCTGATTTTATATTTTGTAGAACATCACACAAAGTAACTAAACCAATTAAAGAGAAATTAGCCCTTTTCTGTAATGTAAAATCATCACATGTGATTGAAAATAGAGATGTATCGAGTATTTATGAAGTTCCTTTGCTTTTTGAAAAACAAAATGTTACTGGAATGATTTGTAAAAGACTTCAATTGAAAAATAAACCATCGGTTAAAAAACTTGAAAACTTTATGAATACATATAAAAACCCATCTCATACTGTTCGTATCGCTATGTGTGGTAAATATACAGAATTGCATGATGCTTATAAGAGTATATTAGAGTCATTTGTACATGCAGGAGTTGAAAACAATACTAAAGTAGACGTATTATGGATTAATACTGAAAAAATTCACAATGATAATCATGCAAAAAAAGCTTTTAAAAATATTGATGGTATCTTAATTCCTGGGGGATTCGGATCAAGAGGAGCTGAAGGTAAAATTCTAACCTCAAAATTTGCGAGAGAAAATAATATTCCATTTCTGGGTATTTGTTTAGGGCTACAATGTGCTGTGATTGATTTTGCTAGACATGTTTGTAATCTAAAAGATGCTAATAGTACCGAATTCAATCCGAAGTCTAAACAGCCCGTAATTGAAATTATGGAATCTCAGAAAGCTATTAAAATTAAAGGCGGTACTATGCGTTTAGGATCATATAGATGTGATATTACACCAAAAACGAAGGTATCCAAGATTTACAAAAAAAATATTATTCATGAACGTCATCGTCATCGATGGGAAGTAAATAATAAATATGTTAAACAAATGCAATCAAAAGGGTTAACTTTTTCGGGAATGAATAATGATTTGGGTGTGGTAGAAACAATTGAATTGTCTAATCATCCTTGGTTTGTTGGTTGTCAATTTCATCCTGAGCTAAAAAGTAGGCTCGATAAAGCACATCCGCTTTTTTATGGATTTGTGAAAGCATCATTAAAATATAGTAGAAGTGAAAAATGAATAAAGTTAAATGTAATAATATTACTTTTGGTAGCGATGAACTTCCTTTCATTGGTGGTCCTTGTGTTATTGAGAGTAGAGACCATGTTTTGAAAATGGCTGAAGGAATTTTATCTGTTACAGATAAACTAGGTATTCCTTTTGTTTTTAAGACATCATTCGATAAGGCTAATAGAACATCAATTAAATCATTTAGAGGGCATGGTTTAGATGAAGGGCTAAAAATACTCCAAGAAGTTAAAGATTCTTTGAAAATTTCTATTACAACAGATGTCCATCATCCAGAGCAAGCTAATCTTGTTGGAGAGGTAGTTGATATTCTTCAGATTCCAGCGTTTTTATGTAGACAAACAGATTTACTACTTGCAGCAGCCAATACTGGTAAGGTTGTTAATGTTAAAAAAGGACAATTTTTATCTCCTTATAAAGTAAAAAATATTGTTGATAAAATTTTAACTACAGGAAATAATAATATTTTAATTACAGAGCGAGGGAATTCATTTGGTTATGATAGCTTGGTTTCTGATATGCGTGCAATTCAAATAATGCAAGAATTTGATTTTCCAGTAATTTATGATGCAACACATAGTGCACAAGTACCTGGAAATCTTGAAAGTACAACATCTGGACATAGAGAATTTATTCCAGGACAAGTTCGTGCTGCTGTAGCAACAGGTTGTGATGGAATTTTTATGGAAGTTCATGATGATGTTAATAATGCACTCAGTGATGCAAGCACTCAATGGCCGTTAGAAGAATTGGAACCATTATTGGTTTCAATGGTAGAGTTTAGAAAGGCATATTTAAGTAATGGATAGTACTTTAAAAGAAAAATTACAACCAATCAAATTGTTTATTTGTGATGTTGACGGTGTTTTGACCGATGGAAAACTCATTTATATGACCAATGGAGAAGAAGCAAAAAATTTTAGTGTTTTAGATGGTGTAGGATTCCATATGTTAAATAGATTAGATTTGGATATCAAAACTGCTTGGATTACAGGAAGAGAATGTGCTACAACTGTTCACCGTGCTAACAAATTAAAGATTGATAAAGTTTATAACGGAGTTATTGAAAAAATCGAATCATATAATGAGCTTAAAAAAGAATACAACTTGGAAGATCATGAGATTTGTTTTATAGGAGATGATATTATAGATATCCCAATCTTTGAGAAAGTTGGTCTAGCAATCTCAGTTCCAAATGCACCAGATTATGTTACAAAATATACTCATTATACTACAACAAAAGCTGGTGGAGAAGGTGCAGTAAGAGAAGTTATTGATTTAATTATTGAGTCAAGGGGCGATTTCGATGGTTCAATCAACAAATTGCTTTCTGATTTACGATGAATCCAAATTATTCTTTAATTTTCCTATTGTTTTTTTTCATCTCTTGTTATAGTACCGATAGAGCAAGCAATGGAGAAAAAAAAGCTGTTCACAATCAACTGTCTTCGAATGTTGAAATTACTTTGACAGAGATGGGGAATATCAAAGCATTGGTAACAGCAGAATTACTTGAAAAAAATGATGATAATCTCGAATTACAATTAACTGATAATGTTGTAGTAGATTTATATGATAGTAATTATCACCATACATCAACTATTAAATCAGATTATGCGTTTGTTAGTGAGAAAGAAAATAGAATTAATGCATTTGGAAATGTAATCGTTAAAGCTGATGAAGGAGAAGAATTATTGACTGATTCGTTATTGTGGAATAATAAAGTCGATAAGATTTTTACAGATTCTGAGTTGATATTTATTTCAGGAGATTTAGATACATTATATGGAAAAGGTTTTCAATCGAATATTGATCTTACAGAATGGAAAATTCATCAACCAAGAGGTTCAGTAAAAGATGAGTAAGGTATTAAAAACAGAAAATCTGAAAAAAAGCTACTCTGGGAAGACAGTTGTTGATGAAGTGAACATTAATCTGAAAAAGGGAGAAATTGTTGGATTACTTGGTCCAAATGGTGCTGGTAAGACAACCACATTCTATATGATTACTGGAATGATTAGACCATCTTCTGGAAAGATATTTTTTGATGATAATAATATTACTAATACACCGATGTACCAAAGAGCAAGAATGGGTATCGGTTATTTAGCACAAGAACCTTCCATCTTCGCCAAATTAACAGTAGAAAATAATTTAAGAATAGTTTTAGAAAATATTCTTCCATCTGTTCAAGAACAAACTGAATTAATCGATAAATTGCTTATACAATTTAATATTGATCATCTTAGAGAAAATTTAGGTGGAAGTTTATCTGGCGGTGAACGAAGAAGAGTAGAAATATGTCGGACGCTTGCATTAAAACCAGATTTTATCTTATTAGATGAGCCATTTGCAGGGATTGATCCGATAGCTGTTGAAGATATTCAACAAGTGGTTACTTCGCTTAAGGAACAAAATATTGGAGTATTAATCACAGATCATAATGTAAGAGAAACTTTATCCATTACCGATAGATCATACTTATTATATAGTGGTAAAATTTTAAAATCTGGTGATGCAGAAACATTAGCTAACGATGAAGAAGTTCGAAAACTATACCTTGGTAAAAAATTTAGGCTTGATTAATGAGTAAAATTTCTACAAAGATCCGACAAAAACAGTCGATTATTCCTCAACAAATATTACAATCTCGTTTTTTAGAGCTATCACTTCTTGATGTTGAAGAAGAATTGCAAAATGAAATTGAAAAAAATCCAGTTTTAGTAGAAAAAGATTTAGAAGATTTTAGAGATAAAAATACTCAAGAATATCAATTAGATAATCAAGACAATTATGATTTATTTCTATCAAACCTACCTGAAGATATAGATGTTATAGGAGGTTTAACCAAACAAGTTGAAGAATCAGAAATGGATAGCAAAGAAAAAGATATCGCGAAACAAATTATATTTAATCTAGATGAAACTGGATTTTTAGATACTGAAATTGAATTAATTGCCGATAATTGTCATGCAGATTTAAGTGAAATAGATAAAGTTCTAGATCTTGTAAAGAAATTAACTCCTCAAGGAGTTGGTTGTCGTGATGTTCAAGAATATCTTACTTTGCAAATTGATGATAATCATTTTCTTGCTCATGAAATAGTTACAAAATATTTTGACGAATTTTTAAACCAAAATTTTTCAGAAATTAAATCAAACTTAGCATGTTCAGATGCTGAATTTGATGATGCACTAAAAATTATCTCATCTAAAAATTTGTCTCCAATTATTATGAGTAATGATTCTGATCAAATTATTCCTGATCTTATTATTAGAATGAAAGACAATAAATGGCTTATTTTGGTCAATGATAAAAATCTAAATCGATTTAAAATTGCTAATGATTATTTGGGTGAAGCAATGACACAAAAACTTTCAGATAAGGATAAAAAATTTATTAAAGACCATACTGATAGTGCTCAAAACTTATTAGATACCATTATGTTTAGGTCTCAAACACTGAAAAACGTAATGAATGAAATTATTGGTCTTCAAAATGCTTATTTATCTGGAAATCAAGATTATCCTAACCCACTTCGTTTGGAAGATATTGCAACCAAGTTAGATATGGATATATCTAGTATTAGTAGAGTGGTTAAAAATAAATATGTCGATACTCCCTTGGGTATTATAAGTTTGAAAAGTTTTTTTAGTAGTAAGATAATTAAAGATTCTGGTGAAGCAATTGGAACAAAAGAGCTAAAAGATACCATTAAAGATCTAATTCAATCAGAAGATAATAATCATCCAATTTCTGATTTAGAAATAGCTAATCTTCTAAAGAAAAAAGATATTTCTATTGCTAGAAGAACAGTAGCTAAATATAGAGAATCAATGAGCATTCCTAATATAAAAAAGAGACAAGTAAAATGAATATTAGACATTGTATCAAGGTAGATGATTTTTCTAAAGAAGAAATTTTGGATTTATTTGCTTTGGCTTCTGATTTAAAGTCAAAGTATCGCAATAAAGAAGAATTCAAACCATTTGCGAATCATTCAATGGCAATGATATTTGCCAAACCATCTGCAAGAACAAGAGTTTCCTTTGAAACTGGCTTTGCTTGGATGGGAGGACATGCAATTTATTTAGCTCCCCAAGATATTGGACTTGGAAAAAGAGAAAGTGCTGCTGATTTAGCACAATTATTTAGCAGATATAATGATTTAATCATGGCACGTGTATTTAGCCATCAAGATATCTTAGATTTTGAAGAACATGCTACTGTGCCTGTTATTAATGGATTAACTGATTATAATCATCCATGTCAAATTTTGACTGATATCTTTACAGTATGGGAAGAAAAGAAAGATTCATTTGATAACTTGAAGATAGTCTATATAGGGGATGGAAATAATATCGTTAATTCTTGGGTTAGGTTAGCATCTGTACTTCCTTTTGAATTTGTTTGTGTGTGTCCTGAAGGATATTCTCCTGATGCAGATACAATGAAATTTGCAAATGAGGCTGGTATCTCTAATGTCTCTGTATCCCATTCACTTGATGCTGTAAACAATGCAGATGTGATTTATACAGATGTATGGGCATCCATGGGTCAAAAAGAAGAAATTGATGAACGCATCAAAATATTTTCTCCATTTCAAGTGAATTCAGAGTTAGTCAAGAATGCCAAAGATGATTATTTGTTTATGCATTGCTTACCAGCAGAACGTGGAAGAGAAGTCACAGATAATGTGAT
>CAZSGU010000018.1:0-11873 GCA_964606555.1 uncultured bacterium
TCCTGTGATTAATTGCATGTTTTAGTTCCGGATCATTAATTGGTACCAGTAAATTTTTAGACATAATATGTTTAAACATTCCTACAAACACTAAAGTAAATCCTAACATTGTAAATAAATCATACGCACCAAGATGGACATCATGATGATAAATAGTAGGCATCACAATCCAATGAATATCTAGATAATGTATTGCTATAATCCAAAGAGTCATGACCTTTAATACTTTTGTGTTACGCTTTGATGCACGGAATACTAATGTGAAGAATGGAACTACAAATTTTCCAAAAATTAGTAGAACACTCGCTATTTTCCAAGTTCCTACCCACCTATGAAGATACCAGATTGTTTCTTCTGGAATATTACTATACCAAATAAAATAGAATTGTGCTCCAGCGATATAACAATAGAATACAGTAAATGCAAACAAGTATTTTCCTAGATCATGATAGTGTTCTTTTGAGACAATACCGTTTAGGTATCCTTGATCTTGCAATCTAATGAGAGTAAAAGTTAAGACAGCTAAAAATACTAAAAAACTTCCTGCAAAAATATAAACCCCAAACATTGTTGAGTACCAATGAGGATCTAAGCTCATCAACAAATCAAATCCTACAAAAGTTAGACTAACAAAAAACAATACTGCAAGAGGACTCATGCTAAACAAATTCATTTTTCTTAATAGAGAATGATCTCCAGTGCTATCATGTTTAACCGACATTTTATAAAGAGAGATTGAAATAAGATTCCAAAGAGAAAAATATAAAACAAATCTTATGAGAAATGATTGTTCATTTAAAAATGGTTCTTTGACTTGTAGTAAATGATCAGTTGCATTAAAAAGTTCGTGAGAAGGCATCCATATAAATAATTTGTCCATTCCTACCACAATTGGAAAAAATAATAATGTAAATACTGGCATCAATATAATAATATTCTCCATTACTCTTCTAATCACTGTACTCCATGTTGCAGAAAAACCATGATGAACTAGTGTAAAAAATATCCCACCAAGTAAAATAGACAACCAAAAGAAGTATGAAGTAAGATATGAGAAATAGAATTCTTTAGAAGAAGAACCCAATACAAAGTTTACTATTAACAAAACCAATCCAAGAAATATTAGAATATAATTATTGGACTTCTTTGAACTATAAGTATATGTTTTTGAATCTAATTGCATTATTCTTTTTTCATCTTTTCTTTTTCAATATCTGGCAAATCATCAAATGAAGCATTTTGGCTTCTTTGCAATACTCTTACGTAATGAACAACAGCCCATACATCTTCGGTTTTTAATTGATACCCATATGCAGGCATACTACGTAATCCATGTGTAATAGTATTGAACATTTCTCCATCAGCTTGATTGCGAATACGATCATCATGAAAATTTCCAGGAATAACCGGATAGTCATATTGAGTAACAATTCCTTTTCCATCACCAACTTGAGAATGGCAAGGAGCACAATAAATATTATATCTATCTTGTCCTCTATCTAATACATCCATGGTAAGATCAATCGGATTATTAGCTACATAACTTCCATCTTTATTCTTCCCACTAATGAATGCACCATCTTCATTGTAGGCACCAACAGCAACGGTTCCTTCAATAGGTGTTCTCATGGTAGAACCGTCATCAAAAAAATAACTTTCTTCTAATGATCTATATTTTTGTTGGTTATCCATATTTGGATTTAAATGGATTGGTGGATCTTCAAACCTTGATCCACGGAAACATCCCGTTAGAAATAATAAACAGAATAATAATACTAGTATGTTATTCTTCATTTTCATCTTTTATTACTTCAATCTCCTTCCCACCAATCTTTGTAAGAAAATCTTCTACTTCCCTTTCATCATATTTTGGATCTACACTTTCAATGCTCACATAAAATGCATCGCTTGTAACACCAGAGAATTTTTCTGAATAAAACAGAGGGTGATGTAAACGAGGGATCTTATTAAAATACATCATTCCAAATACTGCACCAAAGGCACTAAATAATACCATTAATTCAAATGTGATAATAACATAAGCAGGATATGCAAAGAATGGTTTTCCACCAATATTCATTGGATATTCAGATAAATGAACCCATGTTTGAAGCCCAAATCCAAACAAAGCACCGATTAATCCGCACACACCAATCACATAGCCTAATCTTGATCTTTTTAATCCCATTGCATCATCCAACCCATGTACAGGGAATGGAGAGTGACAATCAAAATTCTTAAATCCTGCATCTCTTACTTGCTCTGCAGCATGTACCAATGCAGAAGGATCATCAAATTTTGCAATTATACCGTATGTTTTCATTAATGCTCTCCATGATGAGGATTAGATTCAGGTAAAACTAATTTTACTTCTGCTATAGATGCCATTGGCAAAAATCTTAAGAATAAAAGAAAACCAGTAAAAAATATTCCAAAAGTTCCAAGATAAATTGCAATATCCCAGATAGTTGGACTATACATTGCCCATGCAGAAGGCATATAATCGCGATGCAAGGATATTACAACAATTACAAAACGCTCAAACCACATACCAATATTGACTAAAATAGATGTGATAAAAAGAAATGGAACATGAGTTCTAAAACGTTTAAACCAATAAAACTGTGGCACAACAACATTGCAGAATATCATTGTCCAATATGCCCACCAATAAGGCCCAAGTGCTCTATTAATAAATGCATAAGATTCATACGGGTTTCCGCTATACCATGCAATAAAAAACTCCATAGCATAGGAATAGCCAACAATGGATCCCGTTAATAGCATAATCTGTGCCATTTTATCTAAATGATTAACTGTAATAATATGTTTAAGATTATAAAGACTCCGTGCAGCAACAGCCAATGTCATTACCATGCCAAAACCAGAATAAATCGCACCTGCGACAAAATAAGGAGGGAATATTGTTGTGTGCCATCCAGGAATTACACTGGTGGCGAAATCAGAACTAACAACACTATGTACTGATAAAACAAGTGGAGTTGAAATTCCAGCTAATACTAAATAAGCTAATTCATAATGTTGCCATTGTCTATTGCCGCCTCTCCATCCCAAGGCAAAAAATCCATAAATTTTCTTTCTTAATTTCGTTTTGGCTCTATCTCTTAAAGTTGCTAAATCAGGAATAAGACCAGTGTACCAGAATAATAAAGAGACTGTAAAATATGTAAATACAGCAAAAAAGTCCCAGATTAATGGACTTCTAAAATTAGGCCACATAGCCATTTGGTTAGGCACAGGGAAAAACCAATATGCTACCCAAATTCTTCCGATATGAATGCCCGGAAAAATAAGAGCACATATTACTGCAAATAATGTCATGGTTTCGGCAAAACGATTGATTGAATTACGCCAATTCTGTCTAAATAAGTGTAAAATCGCTGAAATCAAAGTACCAGCATGACCAATACCAACCCACCATACAAAATTGATAATAGCCCAGCCCCATCCAATAGGCATATTAACTCCCCAAATTCCAGTTCCTTCCCAAATTAAATAACCAAGACTACCAACAAATACAGCTAACAAAGAAAGTGCTAATGCAAGTGCTAGTTTCCATTGAATTGGTGCCTTTTTTTGTTCAGGCACTTCACTAATATCATTAGTAATCGTTGTAAATGTTTGATCACCTAGAAGCAATTCCTCAGAGTTTGTTTGTGCTCTTGATTTTATAGTTGCTTCTGACATCTAGTGATGTGCTCCTGTATGGTTTGTAATCAGTTTCGGGTTTTGATTTCTTATTTTTGCAAGATAGGTTGTTCTTGGACTCGTACCAATTTGTCCTAATAAAGCATAATCACGATTACGTCTCTTTGCTTTACTGACTTCGCTTTGCTCATCATTAATGTCTCCAAAAATAATTGCATCTGCTGGACATGATTGTTGACAAGCAGTATGAATATCTCCATCCGTAAGTTCTCTGTGTTCATTACTTGCTTTTATTCTTGCTTCACTTACACGTTGATAACAGTAGGTACATTTTTCCATAACCCCTCTGAATCGCATACTCACATCAGGATTCATAGCCATTTGAACTACTTCAGGAGTATCTTTTGTAAAATTATAAAAATTGAATTTTCTTACTTTATATGGACAATTATTAGCGCAATATCTTGTACCAACACATCTATTATATGCCATTTGATTAACACCGTCAGTTGAATGTGTAGTAGCAGAAACTGGACACACGGTTTCGCATGGCGCTAATTCACAATGAACACAGGCAACCGATTGAGTAGAGACTTCTGGATTGTCAGGATCCCCAGAAAAATAATTGTCAATACGAATCCAATGCATTTCTCTTCCATTCAATACCTGTTGTTTTCCAACCACAGGAATATTGTTTTCGCTTTGACAAGCAATAGAACAAGCATTACAACCTGTACAGCTTGTTAAATCGATAGACATTCCCCATTGATGTCCTTTACTGTAATCATATTCTGGTTCTGGATTATACATAGAGTAATCTTTTAATTCTCTTCCCTTATCAGGTAAATGTTCTTCAACGGCATGCTTAACAAAATCTGGATGATCTTTGTATTCGTCTAACGTAGCTTGGCGAACTAATTCAGGAATACGGTTTTGTGTTTCATCAGCGGATAAACTTTTTGATAAAGAAAGGTCATCCGATTCTAACCCATAATGATCTTGTGTTCCTGCTAAAGGATATTTTTCTTTTAATACTTTGATTGTTGCACCAGAACCATATCTCATATTTGTTGTTGTACGTAAAGGATACATATTAAATCCAACACCATGTCCTACCCGACCATTAAAATCTCTTCCATAACCAAGTTCCAAGGTAATCGTTTTTTTATTCTGTCCTGGAACAATCCATGCTGGAATTTTTACTGTCTTTTTATCCAAAGTAATCTCCAACATTTGGCCATTTTTCACGTTGAGTTGTTTTGCAACTGACATACTAATTAAAGCAGCATTATCCCATGTTAAATGGGTAATTGGTTTTGGAAGTTCTTGTAACCACCCATTGTTTGCATAACGCCCATCATACATTGAAGAAGAAGCAACAAATACGACTTCAAATTGATTTTCTTTTATCTTTTGATCTGTTAATGATAAAAGAGAAACATTTCTTGAGCGAATCCCTTGGGCTTTCAATAATGCTTTATTATAAACACCATCATGAAGGATTTTATTCCAAGTATTTTCAAAATTGGATTGTTTGGTAACTTTTCTTTTCCAGATATCTTTAATTAAATCATAAGAAGTTTTTTCTTCTCCATAGACTACTGGAATTAGCATTTCAATTGCACTCTTTGATTGAAACAATGGTCTAATTTGTGGCTGAATAACACTTGGATATCCATCATAAGTCATTGCATCTCCCCAAGTTTCAAAGAAATGAGATTCTGCTATATGCCAATTAGAATGTTTTGAAGTTTCATCAAAGATATTACTCAAATGAACGACGTTTTCAACATTGTTCATTAATGTTGCAAATTCTAGATCGGCTGGTGTATTATACACAGGATTTCCACCTAGAATAATTAAATTTTTAATAGATCCTTTTTTCATCTTTGTGCAAAGAGCACCTAGATCTTTTGAAGAAGTTACATGCGATTTCGTCAACGGATAGTAATCAATAGGAGCAGCTAGCTGATGATTTAACATTGCAATAATAGCATGGGCTTCGGCTGATAGATGATTCCCTCCAAGAATTATGCAATTACCCTCATTTTTTACTAATTCTTCTGCAACAGTTTTAATCCATAAATTGTTTGATGTTTTAAGATTTCTAGCATCAGTTTTTAGTCCTAATTTTTTCAATTCACTACACAACTCTTTTAATACCAAATTGAATTCACCAACACGTGCATTTAATCGATGATCTGCACTCGCACCTGTTGAAGTCATAGAACTTTCTACCACATACAGTCTATTCATTGTGCTATTTTCATCTTCCAATTTTCTATTTTGTGCAAATTGCTTTGTGTTATAAATATTGTTATCATCACATCCAAGAAAATCAGAACCAATGGATAAAATTGTTTGAGCATTCTCCAAACGATTATAAGGTTGCATTTTTCTTCCAAATGCTTTTTCAATACCTAGATATAAATTTTCATTATTGATTGGATCATATACTACCCAATCGGCATTAGGATATGTCTTTACAAAATCATCTCGAAGAACATTGAGAGTGGGAGATGATGACTCTTGTAATAAAACTGCTAACCCTTCTCCATTCGAATTATGAATAGATTGAGCATATTTTATATAATCTGACCAAGCTACTTTCTTGCCGTCAAGTCTTACTCCTCTAGCACGATCAGGGTCATACATATCTAAAGTGGTCGCCTGGCTAAATGTATTTGATTTTCCAAGAGAAGTTGGGTGTTTCTTATTGCCTTCTACTTTAACAGGTCGTTCATCATGATTTTCAATCAAAACTCCAATTGCATTATTCTTAAATGGCATTGTACTTGCATAATATTTAGGTACACCTGGTATTGTTCCAATTTCAGCATCGACGTAAGGAATAATTTTTTGAATTGGTTTTTTACAACCTTCCAATCCTGCCAACGCAACAGATGCTGCCACTAAAGATAGAAAATTTCTTCTTGAGACATTGTTATCTTCATGATGTTCTGACTGTTTTAAATATTTATCATAATCATCTGTAGATGAAATATCTTTTAAACTCTTCCAATATCCAAATTGATGGGAGTTTGCCTTGTCCTCACCATTACGGTTTGTTTTTACAAATTCTTGATTTTTATTTTTTATCTGTGACATTGTTGACAATCCGCTACTGGTCTTTCATCACCATGTTGTTCGATAAATGATGCTACAAATTCATCATAATTATCAGGTGGAGTCCAATACATATTGGTTACTTGGTCTACTGGTCTAACTTCAGGGCTATCAGATCTATGACAATCCAAACACCAATCCATACTAAGTGGTTTTACTTGATACACAACTTCCATCTCTGCAACATTTCCATGACAAGAAATACAAGCAACACCAGAATTGACATGAACACTATGATTGAAATAAGCATATTCAGGAAGCATATGTACTTTAATCCATTCAATAGGTTTTCCAGTTTCCCAACTCTCTCGCACTAATTTTAATTTTTCACTATCTGTTTTCACAAAGGTATGACAGCCCATACACGTTTCTGTTGGTGGAATAACAGCAGAATAAGATTGTTCGACGCCAACGTGACAGTATCGACAGTCAATTCCCAAATCTCCAGCATGTAATTTATGGCTATATGGGACTGGTTGAACGGGTGCGTATCCTACGTCAGTATAATAAGGAGATCCATAATACCATATAAAAGATGATAGAGAGAATAAAAGTAAAAAGACCCCCATCAAAAAGATTCCAGCAAAGTTGTTAGTCCATCTGGAAAATAGTTGCATGCTAATTAATTTGTATCATTAAAGTAGACTGAACATTACATCTTAATTAGCAAATCAGTCAAGCACTAAATAAGAGAAGGATTAACTTTTAAACTTATGCTTTTTTTGATTTATTAAATAAATTAACCCAATGCAAGATTCCTACAAAATTGTATCATCATCTATTTTATATTGGTTTTCTCAAAAAAAGTGGTTTGTTTTTAGTATAATATTTGCATTAATCTTTATCGGTCTACCGACACCAATCGGACTTAGTATCCCCGCTTATCACAGTCTTATAATTTTATTTATGGTGTTTATTTTGGTTACATCGGAAGCAATCCCCTTTCCAGCAATAGCACTGCTTGCACTGGTCTTACAGGTCCTATTAGGAGTAGCTCCAGCTGATATAGTAGCATCATCATTTATGAATGATGCTGTCTTATTTGTAATGGGATCTTTGATGTTCGCCATTGCAATTGTTCATCAAGGACTAGATATTAGATTGGCAAAAATTATTATTTCCATTTTTGGAAAAAGCAAACGATTATTCCTCGCAGGATTAATGGTTATTTCTGCCATTCTTTCTTCCTTTTTAGGCGAACATACTATTATTGCTATCATGCTACCTATAGGATTAGCTATTATTAAAAACGTAGATTCTTCAAAACCAGATGGGAAAAATGCAATTTTATTAGTTTTATTTTCAATAGCATATGGAACAATTATTGGATCAATTGGTACTCCGTCAGGTGGAGCGCGCAATGTTATCATGATTAATTATCTACAAGAATTTACCACCACCGAAAGAATTGATTATTGGGGATGGATACAATATGCATATCCAATCTTAATCATTCAATTAGTTGTTGCGTATTTTGTTCTTCAATTTGCATTTCCAACTTCACTAGATAACGTACAAGTCCAGGGATACAAAAGATCTATTGCAAAATCAAATAGTGCAACCAACATCAGACACCTCTTTTCTTGTTTAATTATTGGTTTAATTATAGCCAGTTGGTTTTTATTTAATCAAGAACTAGGACTTGGAATTATTGCGTTATGTGGTGCACTTATATTTATGATTTGTGGAATGGTATCATGGGAAGTAATCAATAAAAATACTAATTGGGGAGTAATTCTGTTGTTTGCAGCAACTATCTCACTTGGATTCCAAATTAACGAAACAGGGGCATCATCTTGGCTGGTTGATCGATTTAATGAACTCACATCATCTTTTCCAGAAGACTCATCTTTTAGTTGGTCATTTATGGCAATACTTACTGGTTTAACATCAAATTTTTTCACAAGCTCGGCTACAACGTCATTACTGGGACCAATGGCAATTGAACTGCAACCAAATGATGTCTCTTTTGGAATGTCAGCTGCCATTGCATCTGGTTTCTCATTCTTAACTGTTATCTCATCTCCAACAGCTATGATTGTTTATTCAACTGGACTTGTTAGTATTAAAATATTTTTTAGAGTTGGGTTGTTGATGTTCTCTAGTTCAATTCTTATTTTGTATTTGGTCTCAAAATTTTATTGGGTAACACTATGAACATTTTAATCGCAATTGGTGGTAGAGAATATTCCAAACCAACATTAGATCTTGGAATGAAGGTTTCTAATTCGTTTGAAGCCAGCACTACAATTGCCTATGTTGGAAAAAAGATTAGTCAATTCTCTGAAAAAGATGTTAGTATTGTTCATCAAAATCTTGATGAAAGACAACTATACAGGCCTGGAGTAAGAACACTTGAATGGGCATATGACTTTTTAAAATCAAAAGAATATATTCAAGAAGAAAAAGTAACCACGTTTAATGATTACCTGTTAATAGATGAAGAACAATCGCGAATGCGCGTATTGCTCAAAGGAAAACATTCGAATAAAATTAATCTCATTTTACGTACTGGAGAAATTATTGAACAATTACGTTCAGAAGTACAAGATAACGAGCATGATATTACCATCATAGGGGGTGGGAACAATAAGGGAATGCATCATGATTTAGTTCAGTTTATTGATAGTTCAGTATTGGTTGTAAAAAATTATTCTGTTAAGAAACAATACAAAATTTTATTACCCGTTAATAATTCTAAGGGATCAAATAAAGCAATCGAAATTGCTGAACAATTTGCAAAAGCCAACAAATTATCTGTAGAAATTGTTACCGTACTTGAAAACAAATCTTCTGATGATAGACTTAAAAAAATATTAGAAAAAACCGAAGACAGATTCTCTAATGCTGGCATTAAAAATACTGCAACTATTCTTGAAGGAAATGTTGTAAAAAGAATTGTTGAAAATGCAGGAGATGATAGCATCATCATGCTTGGAGTATCCCCAAAAAATCCAATAATGAAGTATTTTTTTGGTAGCAAACCAGTTAGTATTGCTGCACAGTGTAATTGTCCTGTTCTAGTTGCTAAGTAAGCGCATCTAGTACAGCATCATAATCTGGTTCATGTCCTGTTTGTTCAACTAATTGCGTATAACCAATTGTACCATCGCCATTAATTATTACAACAGATCGAGCTAGCAATCCTTGGAACTTCCCATTAAGATGTAAAATACCATAATCGTTTGCAAAGGCATCATTACGTATATCAGAAAGAAATGTTACATTCGCTAAATTATTAGTAATACAAAATTGTTTCTGGTTAAATGGTAAGTCTTTAGATATACAAAGGACAGTTGTATTATCCATCTGCCCAGCAAGCTCATTAAATTTATGAGCTGACGCTGAACATACTGGCGTATTGACAGAAGGAAAGATATTTAATACCAATCGTTTTCCTTCAAAATCTTTTAAAGTTATATTGACTAATTCGTTATCTGCTAACAGAAAGTCAGGTGCTTGACTTCCTACTGTTGGTAACTGTCCAGAAAGATCTACTATCTGATCGCCTAATTTGATTTGAGTCATAATTTTCTCTTATGTTAAATTGAAAGTATTTAAATTCGTTCACAATTTAAAACATTTAAAACAATTTATAGGAGTTTTTATGAGTGATTCACAGAAATTTGTACTACCAGCATTACCATATGGTGCAGCAGACTTAGCGCCTACTATTTCATCTGATACAGTTGATTTACATTATGGGAAACATCATCAAGCTTATTTTAATATGTTAAACAATTTTGCTGATGGTACCAAATTTATGGATATGGAATTAGACCAAGTGGTGGTGGAGAGTTTTCAAGATGGTCATAAAAAAGTTTTTAATAATGCAGGCCAAGCATGGAATCATATTTTATATTGGGAACAAATGGCACCAGGTGGGAGCAATAGTCCGCAAGGAAAGCTCTTAGAAAAAATTAATGAAGCTTTTGGTGATTTTGATACATTCAAAACTGACTTTACTCAACAAGCTGTTGGAGTATTTGGTAGTGGATGGGCTTGGTTAGTTGAAAAAGACGGAAAATTAGAACTACGTGGTCTTCCAAATGCTGAAAATCCCCTAGCACATGGTGAACATGCACTAATGGGGATTGACGTATGGGAACATGCCTATTATCTAGATTATAAAAATGTAAGACCTGACTATGTCAAGGCAGTATTAGATAATCTAATCAATTGGGATTTTGTTGCCGATAGATTAGGTTAACATCTAAAACGATGGTTGCTTTAGTTGTCAATGGAACGTTTCCCAAGGATTCTAATATTGTTGATAAAATTAGATCTTCTGAAGTAATCATTGCTACCGATGGTGCTGCAAATTCCTTATTAAAAAATAATATTACTCCACATTATGTAGTCGGAGATTTGGACTCAATCGATTCTGGTACTCAAGACAGTGTTAAACATACTATTAATACTCCAGATCAATCAAAAACTGATTTAGAAAAAGCGTTAGAATGGTGTGTTGACAATAATTATTTATCTTTATCAATTTTTGGAATATCAGGAAAAAGTGAAGATCATTTTCTAGGAAATTTCTTTACCATTAATGAATTTGTTGATCAAATACAATGTATAATCTATACAGATTATTCTATTATTACGCCATGTGTAGGAGAAAATGAATTTGATTCTTTTGTTGGACAAGCAGTTAGCCTAATCACTTTACAAAACCATAGCATTGTTTCATCAACGAATCTAGAATATCCTCTTGATTCATATAAATTGGTACCATCATCTAAAGCGATTAGAAATAAATCATTGGGAACATCATTTACGATAGAATGTTCAGAACCATTAATGGTTTTTCAAACAATATTATAAGAAACGATCTTTTTGCCAAAACCAAGTAGCAGTTAAAATCACAATTAGTAAAACAAGGTCATTAAAGTCCATTAATTTTTTTCATATAGTGGCTGAACCGTTTGCTTTTGCTCTCTCAAGAAGTGCAGCTTGTGTAGCGTGTGCATTTTCTTCTTTTCCAGCCCATGTTTTTAATGCAGGTTGTTGCAAAGCTCTACCATAAGAAAAAGTAAGATTCCAATTTGTCTCACTCTTATTCATTTCACTTAAAT
>CAZSGU010000018.1:11973-17101 GCA_964606555.1 uncultured bacterium
CCATAAGAAAAAGTAAGATTCCAATTTGTCTCACTCTTATTCATTTCACTTAAATGAAGCGTTGCATCTTCATCCGATTGCCCACCGGAAAGAAATGCAATACCTGGTACATCGCTTGGAACATGGTTGGTAAGACATTCTATCGTACGTTGGGCTACTTCTTCAACATTGGCTTGATGTTCACAATCATAACCAGATAATACCATATTTGGCTTTAGTACTATTCCTTTTAAATCAATTTGGTGCTCTGTTAATTGGTGAAATACCACATCTAATGTTTTAGATGTCACATCAAAAGATGTATCGATAGTATGGGTTCCATCCATTAGCACTTCTGGTTCAACAATTGGTACTAGATGATGCTGTTGACACAACAACGCATATTGAGCAAGACCATTTGCATTCGCAAGAATGCATTTGTCAGATGGCATATTATCTCCGATGGTAATTACAGATCTCCATTTTGCGAAACGTGCACCCAAACTATGGTATTCTTGTAATCGATTGCCTAATCCATCTAATCCAGTTGTATTTTTCTCATTGGAACCTTCTTCCAATGGATGAGCACCTGTATCTACCTTAATCCCTGGTAAAATATCTTTGGATTGTAGGTATTCTGGAATCAGCATATCGCTTCCAATAACTGGCTGTCTAAATGTTTCATCAAATAAGATAACACCACTAATATAATTTTCTAATGATGGTGCGGTAAAAAGTGTACTACGATAAAAATTTCTAGAATATGCTGTCGATTCTACTCCAATCCCTTCAAATCGATTGGTGCAAGTTCCTGTACTTTCATCTGCAGCTAGTATTCCTTTTCCTTTTTGAACCATTTGTTGTGCAATAATATGTAATTCAGACATGTATTCTCCTATAAATCGTATTCATTAGTTATAAGTTTACTTTCTCCTGTTTCTCCAAAAATCACTCTGGATGAAACTGTTGCTTTGTTATCATGGAATTTAACACCAGGAAGCCATCCACTACAAACACCGCTTGCTACAAAGAACGCATCTTGTGAAGTACATAATTCATCTGCAGACCAAATCTTATCGATATCATCTCCTAACATTTGAGAAGCTCTTTTTTCAAATTCAGCATCATAAAAATGGAGCTGTCCTTCAAAAAATCCATCGAGTGCTTTAACAGCAGTAGCCGTAATGACTCCCTCCGGAGCTGCACCAATACCATATAATAAATCTACTTCACCTTCTACAGCTCTTAATCCACCAGCAACATCTCCATCTTTGATTAAGACCGTGTTGGCTCCAGCAGAATGGATATCAGCAATTAACTCGTGATGACGATCTCTATCCAAAACAATCACTTGTAAATCATGAATGTCTTTGTTTAATGCTTGTGCAGTAGCAGATAAATTTTCTGATACACTTTTTGTAAGACTTACATGTCCTTTTAATGCTTTATTTCCACAAAGCTTGTTCATATAGGTATCGGGTGCTCCCATCAATGATCCCTTGGGAGCTGCAGCAAGAACTGAAATTGCATCTGGTAAATCGTGTGCACAATGATTGGTGCATTCTAGTGGATCAACAGCAATATCAATCTTCATATCGCTTGTTGTATCTCCTAATTCTTCTCCAATAAATAACATGGGTGCATCATCACGTTCTCCTTCACCAATCACCACTCTTGTATGCACAGGTTCTTGGTTTAATACAGATCGCATGGCTTCTGTTGCGGCTTTATCAGCTATTTTTCCATCACCACATCCTCTCAAGTGCGCAGCGGCGATGGCTGCTTGCTCAGTAGCACGTAAAAAAGATTGATAATGTTGGAATACTTTACTCATTTTTTCTCAAAAAGATAGAATGGAAGATATAAAAATAAAAATATGACAATAGAAAGCGGAATAACAATGATTATATGGAATGGAGGTTGTTGAAAAAAGACAGGAAAGAAATCCATTAACGAAGCTCCTTCAGATGATTTCATTAAATACCACAGATTTGCTTCATACCCTGGTTCTCCTCCAATTAGTAGGTTTAATATATAGACAAAAGGTAGCGCCATTAATGCGTATTTCACTGCATTGATTAATGAAGAAAACGTTACATATTGTTTAATGACTACAAGAATATAAATAATGGTAAAGAAAACAAGACCATGAGAAGAAAAGAGAGAAACAAAATCGATATGTGGAAATGTAAATTCTACATCAGGTGTGAGTAGTGCCATAGTACCACCGCCCATTCCCCAAAAGTATGCAAAGTCAAAAAATCTTTTATCTCTTGTTAATAAGAATAATCCTGTTGCATAAGAAGTAATATGACATAAATGAAGAGGGACTGTATTTGTAAAATGATAATCTCCAAATTCAACTAAAAAAAATGGTTTAATAAGCTCCGTGATGATTAAAAGATATCCTAGTGTTTTCTCAAAACTAGCAAACGTATGTTCATCGTAATATTTTCGTGCAGTAAATGAGAAAATTAAAGACACACCTAAAATAATCCCCAGTGTGATTAAATGTATATCTCCAAATAGTTCAAATGGAATTTGATTATCCATTTTGTAAAATTCGGAAATAATACTTTGTTCTTCCATTTCTTAATGTATTATAGATAGCAGTATCTTTCAGTCCCGAAAAATCCTTGATAATTCCCTTTAAATAAAAAGGAGTACTTTTAGAGATAATTTCATTTTTTACTTCATTAATTTTATCCGCATCGAGTGCTCTTAGAACATTGTCTGTAATCTGATAATAATCAATGGTTTTCATTCCACATCTATTAAATGCTTCTTCATAATCATCAATCGCTTGCGTAGGACATACATCGGTCCAAGCAAATAAACCTCCAGGTTTCAAAACACGTTTGACTTCAGATAGAAATTGGGGAATAGAAGGGTAACAATGTGATGACTCAACATTAATAACAATATCCTGGCTGTTCTCTTCCATTGGTATATCTGATGCATCACCCTCAATAAACTCTAAATTGTTCTCATTATGAATTCTATTACATAATGTAATAGCATCTTTTGAATAATCAATTCCAGTAATCTTTTTTGGGCTTAGATAACGGGCAATGTAAGAAGTACCTCCTCCTCGCCCACATCCAACTTCTAATACAGTTTTATCTTGTACAGCTAATTTTTCAACGGTATGATGATACAATTGAATACAGTATCGATACTCTTCGTCTTCATTTCCTAAAGGAGGCTCTTTACTTTTATCATCATAATCAAACCCATAATTCATAAAGGCCCAATCAAAATATTCATAGGTGTTAGCTAGACGATTATAAATCTTTTTCCATAAAAAATGTTTTACTTTTTTTGAGAAAAAGAAAATAAATCCTGCAACTCTTCTATAGAATGTCCCCATAGTATTATCTTACATAACTACCAGCATTAATGTCAATATTAGAACCTGTTCCATGATCAAATTTCCCACTACAAATCAAAGTAACAATAGGCGCAATATCTTTTGGTTCAGTAAGTTCGTTTAATGCAATATCTTTTATCACAAAATCTTCTCCATATTTATCAATAGATTTTTGTGCCATTGCTGTACGAGTAAATCCTGGTGCAATAGAAAATGCAGTAATCCCATCTTTACCAAATCCTCTTGCAATAGAACGTATAAGAGCAACCATCCCTGCTTTGGAAGCTGCATATGCTAAATAATCTGGAGTATCTCCTCTAAATGCAGCACGAGAAGCAATGTTAATAATACGTCCACTATTTTTTGTTTTAAAATGTTCTAAAGCTTTTTTAGATAACACTCCAGCTGCAAGTAAATTAATATTCATGATTGTATTCCAATTTTTAATCCAGGTTTCATCATCTAGATTTACAGAATTCATCACGGCAGTACCAGCATTATTAATGAGAACGTCCAATGTGTCTCCCCAAGATAAAACATCCTCAAAAAGTTTGATTGTTTCATGAACATTATTAAAATCTGCTTGGAACAATTCACATTGATCTGAAAATTGTTCTTTTAATTTGGAAGCACCATCAGAATTGGAATTAAAATGAAGGGCTACTTTTGCTCCAGCGTTAAGTAATTCCTGTGCAATTGCATTTCCAATGCCACTATTTGCACCTGTTACTAGAATAGTTTTACCAGATAAATCAATTCTCATTTTTAATGACAACTTTCATTGTATTTTTTTAGTCTCCAATAGTTATAAGGCCATGGAGTAAGAAAACCTACTAACAACATAATAGGAGTGGCCCACCAAGTCAATTGAGCGCCCCCTGTTAAGATCACATCGGTAATATTCATCGCTATTTCCATAGCAATCATTGATATAAAAGACATTCCGAGAGCTGTTTTAAGTGCTTCACTAAAATTCATTTGCTTACTCAAAATAAATGTTTCTAATGCAACACTTGTAATTAATCCATTAATAACAGCAAGCGTCATAATTGAAAGCGTTGTATTAAAAATATCACTAGGGTTGTTTTGGAAGTAAAAAATCGTTCCAAAATCTCCTATTGAGCATCCCAAAAGACACCATGCAGTATTTTGTGCAGATTTTTTCCAAGTATGTTTACATTTCCAACTAATCATAATAGCCTTAATTTAAGTGAGTAAGATGAAAAGTAAATCAATTCTGTTAATAATTATTATCATTCTGATTGGGATATGGTATACCTTAATACCTCAAGAACAAGAATTCGAACTTCCTATTTTTACTCCTGCAGATTTGAGACCAACATTAGTGCATCCTTCGCTTGTAGGAAAAACGGAACATACTATCCCTGATTTTTCTTTTATTAATCAAGATAGCATCCTTGTCACACAGGACACAGTTGCAGGCAAAATTTATGTGGTTGATTTTTTCTTTACTTCTTGTCCATCTATCTGCATTGATTTAACAAAGAATTTACAATTGGTTCAAGAAGCGTTTAAAGAAGATGATAACATACTAATTTTATCGCATAGCGTTGATCCAACAAATGATACAGTTGCACGATTAAAAAAATATGCTGAAATCTATCATATCGATTCCAAAAAGTGGTTCTTATTGCGTGGATCAATTGAAGATATCACAAAAATGGCTCAATTGGGTTATTTTGCCATTGCAGCAGTAGATAATCATGATCAATCTGAATTAATCCATACTGAAAATGTTATTCTTGTAGATCAAAATGG
>CAZSGU010000019.1:0-14473 GCA_964606555.1 uncultured bacterium
GAAATAATCAGATTAATTATACATGCCTTACTACATTTATTTGGTTATAATGATCATGATGAAAAATCAAAGAAAATAATGTTTCAAAAACAAGAAGAACTTGTTTCTGAATTTGCTAATATCAATGTGTTATGAATGAAATCAATAAAAAATTAGGTGAATTAGTCACCATTGTAAAAAAATTACGATCTCCCAATGGTTGTGAATGGGATAAACAACAAACTTCTGAAACGTTAATTCCATATCTTCTAGAAGAAGCATATGAAGTAGCTGAATCAATTATGGATAATAGTTCATCACACTTAAAAGAAGAACTTGGCGATTTATTGCTTCATGTTGTGTTTCAAGCAGTGCTCGCGGAAGAAAAAGATGAATTTTCTATGAATGATGTTATTGTTTCAATCAATAAAAAATTAATACAACGTCATCCACATGTTTTTGATAAAGATTTACTCAGTAAAGATGTTGAGTCTATTAAAAAAAATTGGGAATTAAATAAAAAAAATGAAAAAAATAGAGATTCGATTCTGGATGGAATTCCTAAAAGCTTACCATCCCTAATCTCCTCTGAACGATTACAAGATAAAGCAGCTTCGGTTGGTTTTGAATGGGAAAATTATCAAGATGTAATTAATAAAATTTACGAAGAACTAGAAGAATTAAAATTAGGAATAAAAGATAATAACCAAAAAAATATTGAAGAAGAACTTGGTGATATTTTAATTGGAGTTGTGAATTTATCCAGATTCCTTAATGTATCAGCGGATGTTGCAATGCAAAAGGCAAATAAGAAATTTTATAGACGATTTACAACAATGGAAAAATTCATAACAAAAGATAAGAAAGAAATTGATAAATTATCTCTAGAAGAATTAGATACTTATTGGAAAAAAGTTAAAAATGAAGAATAAAATTGTGGGCATTACTTTTGGAGCGTTTGATCTATGTCATTATGGACATATTTTAATGTTTAAAGAATGTAAGAAATACTGTGATTATCTTATTGTTGGAGTTCAATCTGATCCATCTCTTGATCGTTCTGAAAAGAATAGACCGATTCAATCTCATGAAGAGAGAGCTGGTATTGTAGAATCTTTAAGATATGTTGATGAAATAAGATTATATGATAGAGAAAGTGATGTAGTAGACTTATTAAAAGAAATAAAACCAGATGTAAGAATTCTTGGTGCAGATCATGAAGGAACAGAATTTACAGGACACGATTTGCCTATTAAGTGCATTTTTAATTCAAGAGATCATGGATTTTCTACAAGTGAATTAAGACAAAGAGTATATTTAGCTGAAAAAGAAAAAATATAATTATCTAGTTAAATAATAAAAAATAATATTAGTACCTAACTGCAAAAACCTCTCATCTTCTTCTAGCCATGCATTGAAAAGACTGAATTTTTTTATCCCAAGTAAAACAATTTTATCATTTATAATAATACTTTCAGAAATAAAGGGTGGTTCATCAAATATTAAATCAAAAACTAAATTGTTAAAAACCAGATCTGGTTGAATATTATTTGTTTCAAATCCAGGTAATAATTTTCCAAGAAAAAGTGAATAAGTATAATCAGAAGTAATATTGTCAATAATAAGAAACCCACCTCTTTGTAAATGTTGTCTCATAATATCAATCTGTTGATTGCTCAACTGTAAATATTGGTTATTACAAATAAAGATGATAGGGTATGATGCAATATTATTTTCATTGATTGTAATATTGGTTTCTATTGATAAATCGATTTGAGTATTATTTTGTAAATATTCTAGTATGATTTCAGCTGAACTTATATCACAGTTTCCAATTAATAAGATTTCTTGATCTTGTGCATATGTTTTTGAATGAGAATAGATAATACTTACTAGTAATATTGTTATTAAGTTTCTAAGCATTTTTATAATTTAGGCTTTAATTTTCTTTAAATGAATAAACACAAATTAATTCTATTAGTTTTTTTCCTTTTTTCAATTGGATTCTTATTTTCACAAGAAAGAAATTTTGAAGAAGAAATAGAGAATACAGAAAAACAAATTCAATTATTGCAGGCATCAATCAAGAAAAATAATGAAGAAATCCAAAAAGTCACATCCCAAGAACAAACAACAAGCCAATTGTTATCAATTACAAAAAGAAACATAAAAGATTCAAAAAACTTAATTACAGCGTATGATAAAAAACTTAATCTTTACAATTTGCAATTGACTAATCTTCAAACCGCAGTTGATAAAAATAATAAAGAAATTTTAACTATTAAGGATAATTATAAAGAAAGATCAATCAATATTTATAAGAAAAAAAATACTAAAATGAATAATTCTATATTAACTGCTAATAGTTTTAGTCAAGCAGTGTATCGTATTAAATATTATAATATTTTATCAAATATCAATCGAGAAATGTTGGATAAACTCAAAACAACTCAGTTTTACAATGAAAAAAAGAAAATAGAAATAAAACAATTATTGAATAATGCTGATAGTGATAAAAAATCAAAAGAAAATGAACTGAATTCGTTAGATAAAAAGAAAAAATATCAAGAAAAACTTTTAGTTGAATTGCAAAAAGAAAAACAGTCAATTCAAGAAGAAATTACCAAACAGAACACTCAAATCAATGCGCTAGAACAGCTTAGAAAAACAATTTTAGAACAGAAAAAACAATATGATACAGAACAACTAAATCAGCTTAAAAAGATAAGATCAAATATTAAAGAATTTAAAGGTAAATTGATTTGGCCTGTTGATGGTAAAATAGTTAAAGGTTTTGGACCGCAGTGGAATCCAAAATTAAATACAACTCTTCATAATCCAGGAGTTGATATTGCAGCAAAACCAAATGCATCTGTTAGATCAGTATTTGATGGTCTTGTTACAACCATTACATTTATTTCAGGTTATGGAACAACAGTTATTGTAGATCATAATGATGGATATTTTACAGTATTTACTCATTTAGATAATTTATTAGTTACAAAAAATATGTTAGTTAAAGAAGGACAAAGGATTGGATTTATTTCTAAGGAAAGTCAAGTTGTTCATTTTGAAATTTGGGGGAATAATCAAACGTTAAATCCAAAAGAATGGTTAAAAGATGGATATAGATAATTTACAACCTATAATTTCTGATAAAATTCAAACTATTGTTAAAAGTAACAAAGTAAGTAATGCTTATCTATTACATGGTCCAGAAGGTTCAGGAAAAGAGGCGCTTGCTTTACAGTTCTGTAGCTTGCTTACAGGTTTTGATCCTGATGAATTTATTAATAACCCAAATATTTTTTTAGTTATTCCTGGCAATAGTGATTTTTATCTCAATCTTTTTAAAAGTAGTAAAATTGATCAGAAAGAATATCAAGAATGGAACCATTATTGGAGAGAAAAATTATTATTTCCATTAAAGAAAATTAAATTGTCTGATAGTCAAAATATACCTTTGGTTGTTTTAAAAAATTTAAAACAAAATATTTTTTTTAAAAGTGATGGTAAAAAAGTTATTCTTATTTTTGATGCACATTATTTGTCACAAGGTTCAGCTGAATCAGCGAATGCTTTATTAAAGATATTAGAAGAACCTCCTCAAAATACTTCTTTTATATTGGTAACAGATTTTATTAAAAATTTACCTTCGACCATCCAATCTCGTTGTCAATCAATCAATGTTCCAAAAATTAGTAATACAAACCTAAAATCTTATCTGAAAAGAACAGGTGACTTTGAATTTGAAATATTATCATTTTTATCTGATAATAATCTAGGTCTCATTGATATTTTCAATAATTCCTCAAAAAATTCCGTTGTAGATATGATTGAAAAGTATATCAAATGTATTGAATACAACAATTCAGAAGCTGTTATAATATTTTGTGAAGAAATGTTACTGGATTTCAATACAGATCGACAAAAACTTTACTTTAACTTTCATTTAATTAAAAAATGGCTTGAACATACAGATCATATTAAAAAATCTATTGAACCAAAATTTGAATGGGATGATTTTTCTAATGCTAGTAAGGATTTTATGAATAATCATAATAATTGTGATTTAATAATGCTTGCAAAAGAAATAGAATATTTTTTAGGTAATATTGCGTCAAATACTTCACCAAAATTATCTTTAATGAATATGGTTATAAATAGTCATAACTATTTAAATTAAATCATGAAAAATTATTACATAACAACTCCAATTTATTATGTCAATGATAAACCTCATATAGGACATGCATATACAACTATTTTAGCAGATACTTTGGCAAGATTTCGCAGATTAGTTTCACAAGAAAGCTTTTTTTTAACTGGGTTAGATGAACATGGTTTAAAGGTTCAACAAGCTGCAGAAAAAAATGGTGTAAGTGCAAAAGATCATTGTGATAAGATGGCCCCGGCCTTTTTAGAGTTATGGAGCAAGCTGAATATTCAATATTCTGATTTTATTCGCACTACAGAAGATCGACATGTTAAAATTGTTCAGAATATACTGAATGAAGTCAATAAAAATGGAGATATCTATCAAGATGAATACGAAGGTTGGTATTCGGTTGCTGAGGAAAGGTTTATTACAGATAGAGAATTAGATAGTGGTTTATTTAGAGAAGCTAAAAAAATTAAAGAACGAAATTATTTTTTTAAAATGAGCAAATATCAAGATGCTCTCATCGAAAAAATTGAAAAAGACACAAATTTCATACAACCTACTACAAGAAAAAATGAAGTATTAGGGTTTTTAAAACAAGATTTGTCTGATTTATGTATTTCAAGACCGAAAAGCAGATTGGAATGGGGTATTGAAATACCATTTGATAAAGATTATGTAACCTATGTCTGGTTTGATGCATTGATTAACTATATTTCTGCACCCAAATATTCTGAGGACGATAAGCATTTCAAACAACTTTGGCCTGCTGATGTTCATTTAATTGGAAAAGATATTTTAACTACACATTCTGTTTATTGGCCTACAATGTTAATGTCATTAAACATTCCATTACCAAAAACGATTTTTGCGCATGGTTGGTGGCTTACAGATGAAGAAAAAATGAGTAAATCATTGGGAAATGTTGTAAGTCCTTTGACGTTAGTGGATGAATTTGGCGTTGATGCAGTTCGATATTATTTAATGAGTGAAATGGTATTGGGTTCAGATGCAACATTCTCACTGGAATCATTTATTAAGAGATATAATAGTGATTTAGCGAATGATTTAGGAAATTTAGTAAGTCGTGTTTCTACATTGATTAATAAAAATTTTGATAGCGTTATTCCTTCTCCCAATAATAGTAAAAATGATTTATCAAATAAGGTCAATAATATCAATATCAAAGATAAACTTGATAATTTTCAAATAGATCGTCTTCTTCAAAATATTATGGATTTTGTTCGATCAATTAATGGCTATATGGAAAAAAATCAACCATGGAAGCTTGTTAAAAACGATAAAGAATTAGCAGGAGATGTTTTATATAATGCGGCTGAATCGTTAAGAATTGCTACGGTAATGCTTTCTCCTGTAATGCCAGAGAAATGTAAAGAAATACTTAATGCACTAGGATCTACTTCTTCTTCATTAGAATGGGGCAGTCTTAAACCAGAAGAAAAAATTCCTGAAACTAATCCTATTTTCCCACGAATTGTCGAATGACACTAATCGATACACATGCACATCTGTATTATGATTCAATGTATAACAGATTAGATGATGTTTTAGATGATGCACAAAAAAATGAAGTCAATAAGATTATTTGTATTGGTACAGATGTTAGTACATCTAAGAAATCAGTTGATATTGCCAATAAATATGATAGCGTTTATGCAGCTGTTGGTGTTCACCCTCATGATTCAAAGAGTGTAGAAGAAAATTACCTAAAATCCCTTGAAGAACTTGCATTAAGTAGTAAAAAGGTAGTTGCAATTGGAGAAATTGGTATTGATCACTATAGAAACCTATCTCCATCGGATGTGCAAAAAAGAGTAATGATAGAGCAAATGGAATTAGCGGAATCACTTTCAATGCCCATTATCTTTCATAATCGTGATGCAGATAAGGAAATACTAGATATTTTAAAACAACACTCATTTAAAAAAGCATTATCACATTGTTTTTCAAGCGATATTAATTTTGCACGACAACTTATTGATTTAGATATATTATTATCTTTTTCTGGGAATGTAACTTTTAAGAATTCTATTAATCGTTCCGCCATTCAAGAGATTGATTTAAAAGATTTTGTTCTAGAGACAGATTGTCCTTTTTTAAGTCCACAGTCTTTTAGAGGTAAACCAAACGAACCAAAACGTGTTCGTGATATTGCGCTATATTTGTCAGATTTTCTAGATATACCACTTGAAAAGATTGCTCAAGAAACTACAAACAATGCAATGAATTTTTTTAATATTACTTAGCTAATGGTATTTGCTAAAAAAAAGTGGGGTCAAAATTTTTTAGTTGATAATAATCTCTTAGAGAAGATTATTAATAATGTCAAAATTGATTCTAATGAAAATGTTTTAGAAATAGGACCCGGACAAGGAGCATTAAGCGAAAAATTAGTAGGTATTTGCAATGAATTGCATATGGTAGAGATTGATCGTGATTTAATTGCAATATTAAAACAACATAATAAGCTTTCACAAGCTGAGATTATCAATCAAGATATTCTAAAAGTTGACTTACCTACTCTTGATATTGAAAACCCTGTTGTGGTAGGCAATATTCCTTATAATATTACTTCACCTATTGTTTTTTGGCTTATTAAGCATTTAGCTAGTTGGAATCGAGCTTATCTTATGGTTCAAAAAGAGCTGGCACAACGATTGACTGCAAAAATTGGTACCAAAGATTATAGCAGGCTCACTGTAATGACCAGCTTATATTTTGATATTAAAATTTGTTTTTTGATTTCTCCAAATGTGTTTTTACCAAAACCAAAAGTACAATCTGCTTTTATTGAAATTATTAAGAAGGAAGACTCTTCTCATCATGATATTAATCTAAAGTCTTTTGATCAAGTTGTGAGGATGGCATTTAACCAAAGAAGAAAAATGTTAAGAAATTCTTTGTCGTCTCTTAATATTGATATAAAAAATTGTGGTATAGATTTTACTGAAAGACCAGAACAGCTTAGCGTTGAAGATTTTATTCAAATTTCCAACAATATTATATCATAATTGGCATTCCTGATTTTTTTCACTAAGTTTCCACACTATGATTGAGATAAATGTAAGAGATAACGAATCACTTGAGAAGGCCTTAAGACGTTTCAAGAAGAAATGGGAACGCTCTGGAGTGCTTAAAGATGTAAAAAGAAAATCTTTTTATGAAAAACCAAGTGTTACTAAAAGAATTGCTAGAAAGCAAACTTTGAGACGTATTTCACGACTTTCAAAATTCATTAATCGATAATTAATATCATAACACTCTTTCTCTTTTCCAAAAAATGTTCTAATCTCCTATTATGCTTATAAGAAGCGCATCTGGTCTTAGAGGGATTGTGAAAGATGACTTTAGTTCTGAGATAATTGATCGATATATTTCCTCATTTATACTAACTCAAAAGATTACACATTGTGTTATAGGGAGAGATGGAAGACAATCTGGTCAAGAAATATCCCAATGGGTAATTGATTCTTTAGTCAAATATGGAGTCAATGTTGATAATTGTGATTTAGCTACTACTCCTACAATGCAATTAATGACAGAAAAAGAACAATATGATGGGGGTATCGTTATTACAGCAAGTCATAATCCATCGGAGTATAATGGATTAAAATTCTTACAAAAAGATGGGACATTTTTATCACCAGATCAGTGTAATACGTTGTTTGTATCTGTAGATAATCAAGATACATTAAATGAAGCAGAAGTTACTGGTAAAGTATTAGTGCATAATTCTGCAAATGAAGAACATATTACTAAAGTGTTATCTGCTAAATGTATTGAACCTGACACTATTCGTTCTAAAAAATTTAAAGTAGTGATAGATGCTGTTAACGGAGGAGGTTCTACCGTTTTGCCGCAATTATGTAAAGAACTAGGATGTGATGTAGAAACAATTAATTGTAATGGAGATGGAAATTTTACTCGTATTCCTGAACCGCTTGCTCACAATTTAAAAGATTTAGAAAACAAGATTTTAGAAGTAGGTGCTGATATTGGATTTGCTACTGATCCAGATGGAGATAGGTTATCTATAGTTTCTAATAAAGGAAAAGCTATTGGAGAAGAATATACTTTAGTTTTAGCATTTAAAAATTTTATTAACTATCAAAAGAGTATGATAGTAACAAATTTATCTACATCAAAAATGATTGATAATATTTCATCAGGTTCTATTAGAACCAAAATTGGTGAAGCCCATGTTGTTCAAAAAATGAAAGAATTAAACATTTCAATTGGAGGAGAAGGTAATGGTGGTGTAATTCTGGAAGAAGTGCATCTTGGAAGAGATTCTTTGGTTGCTGCAGCAATGGTATTGAATCTCTTAGATTCAACCAATCAATCTATTAATGAAATTATTGCTGAAATTCCTGAATATGTCTTTATTAAAGATAAAATCACTTTAAATGATTCAAAAGATTTTGATTTTGATAATCTTGCTACTCTATTTGATTGTGACGAAATTAATAGAGATGATGGGATTAAATTTAGTTGGCCTGAGAAGTGGATTCATATCAGAAAATCTAATACTGAACCAATAATTAGAATATTTGCTGAAGCCAAGACAGAAAATGAAGTAAATGATTTAATTCAAACATTAAAAGATTGTTTAAAATGAAATTATTAGATAAAAAATATTCTCCTTCTGATTTGGAAGATAAATGGTATAAACATTGGTTAGAAAAAGACTATTTTTCCAGCCAACCTTCTGATAATCACTATACTATTGTCATTCCTCCACCAAATGTGACCGGTAAATTGACGATGGGCCATGTCTTAAATAATACGATTCAAGATATCTTAATACGAAAAGCAAGAATGGAAGGCAAGAATGCTTGTTGGGTCCCTGGCACTGATCATGCATCTATCGCTACCGAATCAAAGGTAGCAAAAATGCTTCAAGAAAAGGGAATTGATAAAAAAGATATTTCTCGAGAAGAATTTTTAGAACATGCATGGGAATGGAAAGAAAAGTATGGCGGCATTATTATTAACCAATTACAAAAATTAGGATGTTCTTGTGATTGGAATAAACTCAACTTTACGATGGATGATAAATATTCTGAAGCCGTCCTTGAATCTTTTGTTCGATTATTTGATAAAGGGTTGATTTACAAAGGGAACAGATTAGTAAATTGGTGTCCAAAATCACAAACAGCACTTAGTGATGAAGAAGTTATTTTTAAAGAAGTCAATGGCAAATTATGGTATATCAAATATGCAATAGAGAATTCTGATTCATTTATTGAAATTGCAACGACTAGACCAGAAACAATGCTTGGAGATGTAGCAGTAGCTGTGAATCCATCTGATAAACGTTTTAAAGATTTAATTGGAAATAATGCAATTCTACCAATTGTAGGGAGAAAGATACCAATTATTGCAGATAAAATGGTTGATCCAGAATTTGGAACTGGTTGTGTCAAAATTACTCCTGCTCATGATCCAAATGATTATAATGTTGGTTTAGAACATTCTCTAGATATGGTGAATGTAATGAATCCCGATGGTTCTATTAACTCAAATGCTCCAAAAGAATATGTTGGTTTAACAAGGGAAGATGCTAGGAAGAAAGTTATTGATGATTTAAAAAAAGATAATTGTCTCTTAAAAGAAGAAGATTATATGCACAAAGTAGGTTTTTCAGAAAGAGGAGATGTTCCTATCGAATATTATCTTTCAGATCAATGGTTTTTAAAAATGAAAGAACTTGCTAAACCTGCTATTAAATCTGTTAAAAAAGGAGAAATTAATTTTTATCCAAATCATTGGGTAAAAACGTATGATCATTGGATGGATAATATTCAAGATTGGTGTATTAGTCGTCAACTTTATTGGGGTCATCGTATTCCAGTATGGTATAAAAAAGACTCTGATCATAGTAAAAAGGAAAATTGGTTTATTTCTACTACTCCACCAAAAGATATCGATAATTGGGAACAAGATACTGATGTATTAGATACATGGTTTAGTTCTTGGCTATGGCCATTTGCCGTCCATAATTGGCCAGAAGAAGAAAAAACACATTACTATCCAACCAGTGCTTTGGTAACAGGACCAGATATTATATTTTTTTGGGTTGCAAGGATGATTATGTCTGGTTTCGAATTTATGGGAGAAGCACCATTTAAAGATGTATACTTCACAAGTATCTTAAGAGATGAACAAGGAAGAAAGTTCAGTAAATCTCTTGGGAATTCTCCTGATCCAATTGGACTATTTAATAAATATGGAACTGATGCGACTCGATTCTCAGTAATGCTTATGTCTCCACAAGGATCAGATGTTTATTTTTCTGAGAGTGGGCTTGAAATAGGTCGAAATTTTATGAGTAAAATCTGGAATGCTAGTCGATTTATTATGTTAAATCATGATGAGAATTTTAATGATTCGCTTAACAAGGATAAATTAGCTTTCCAGGATAAATGGATTTTAAGTGAACTAGACAAAACAATTAAAAAAGTTAATGCTTACTATGATTCATACCAATTTAACGAAGCAATTAAAGTAATTTATGAATTTACGTGGAGTGAATTTTGTGATTGGTATATTGAACTTGCCAAGATCAATTTCCAAAGCGATGATCAGACTATAAGAAACAATACTTATATTTTATCAAAAGATGTGCTAAAAAAGATTTTATTATTATTACATCCTGTATCACCATTTATTACTGAAGAAATTTGGAGTTATCTAAAAAATAAATCAGATAATGATATTATTATCAGTGAATGGCCACAGTTAAGTGAAGAGAGTATTGTTGACGATTCAGAAACAATGTCAACATTGAAAGAAATAGTTACATCAGTTAGAACAATACGATCAGAATTAAATATACTTCCTTCCAAAAAAATTGATGTCCTTATTTCTGTAAATAATGCAGATGATAAAAAATTGTTTGAGGATTTAAAAGATACAATTACTTCCCTCTCAAAAATTGACAATCTAGAAATAGATTTAAATATTAAAAAACCAAAGAAATCTGCTGTGGGAATTTGTAAAAAATGTGTTGCTTATGTTCCACTAGGAGATTTGGTAGATACAGATTCTGAAATTCAAAGACTTACTAAACGACTTAATGAAGTCAAAGATTTTATCAATACTATTGAGAAGAAATTAAAAAATAAATCATTTATTGATAAAGCTCCTGAAAATATTGTAAACAATGAAAAAAACAAATTGAATGATTTTATTGTTGAAAGAGATAAAATAATTGACAATATTGCGATGTTAAAATGAAAAAGTTGTTAATATTACTATTGTTTGCTGGTATTGCGCTTTCTCAGAATGCTAGTGATCTTCAAAATAATAGGACCATCACCATTTATAAAGACGGTTTTGCAACCTTAAAAGAACCTATTACTTGGAATTTAAAAAGCGGTAGAAACGTAGTAGGATTTACTAATTTATCCCCTAATATTGTATTCGATTCACCAAATCTTGATTTAGAAGGAGTCCAAATTTTATCTCAAACAATGAATCGAAATTTTAACTCAAGTGACGTGTATTTAAAAAATAATATTGGTTCACAAGTAGAATTAAAACCAACAGGTACTTCAGCAATTCAAGGAATTCTTCTTGATGTGAATGGTTCGAGTGTTTCCATTAATACTAATAAAGGATTAATGGTATTTCAAAGATCGAGTATTGAATACTTAAATTTAAAATTGAATAATGTTTCAAATAAATTTACTCCTGAGATTTTTTGGGAAATTTTTTCTAATGAAGAAAAAAGTATAAACGCTGAATTAACATATTTGAGTTCCGGTTTTAGTTGGAAACCGATCTATAAACTAGAGCTAAATAAAGACAATACTAGCGCAATATTAAGCGTAGATGCAGAAGTGGTAAATCATTCTAACGTTAATTTATTAGGTTTAAATATTAATGTTGTTGAGGGAGTTTTAAATCAGGTCGGAGTCAAAAGAGATTTTATAAGTAGTAGAGCGGTAAGTGCTCCAATGATTCAGAATGGTACAAAATTAGGAGATTTCTATATTTTCAATCTAGGGAATGATCTAAACTTAAAGTCTTTAGAAACGATTCAATTTCCTTTAATTCCTAGAAGAGATATTTCATATGAAAAAATCTATGTATTTAATAATTCTGAAAAAGATCAAAGAGATGATCCGCTTGATATCCAGATTTCTTTTGACAACTCTAAAGAAAACAATTTAGATCTTCCATTACCATCGGGAATAGCTTATTTGTATGAGAGAAACATTGATGGTTCCCTTGGTTTCTTGGCTAAAAATAACTTAAATCAATTATATAGAGGAGGAACTGCATCATTTAATGCTGGTAAAGCTTCTGATATTATTGGTAAAAGAAGAATTTTAAACTATGATCGCCAAAATAAAGTAGAAGAATCTACTATATCAATTCAAGTCATTAATACATCTACTGTATCTATAAGAGTCAAAGTTGTTGAAAGAATTATTGGAGACTGGGTAGTAAAAGAATCTTCAACTATGTACATCAAAGATGATGCGTCAACAATATATTTTCCATTAGAAGTAGAACCTGGCAGTTCTCAACTAATTACTTATACTTATAAAAAAGAATGGAAATAATGTTTATTGATGGAATTAAATAAATCTTCTAATTCATTAGAGACACCTGTTCAATATTTAAAAGGAGTAGGCCCAAGACGATCCAAAGCTTTTGAATCTGTCGAGATTAGAACTGTCAAAGATCTACTTTATTACTTCCCTAGAAAATATTTAGATAGAACATCTATACAGACCATTGATTCTATTGCAATTGATTTAGAAGTAAACTTAATTGGCAAAATTAAATCTTTAAATCTTAGAAAAATGAAACGTGGTACCTTTTTAACTGCTATGCTTTATGATTCTACTGGATCAATCAATTTAATGTGGTTTAAAGGAGTTGATTACATTAAGGAGTCATTGCAAGAAGGTGAAGTTATTGCCATTCATGGAAAGGTAGCTGATTATCGGGGCCGTTTTCAGATTGTACATCCTGAATATGATAAACTTAATGAGAATGAAGTAGCACTAAGTACAGGATTTGTGATTCCAGTATATCCTTTAACTGAAGATTTAAAAAATGCAGGATTAACTAACAGAAATATGAGAAAAATTATTTATCAAGCATTAGAATCAATTGATAATATAAATGATCACTTTAACAAAGAACAATTAGAATCATTCGAAATATGTAGCCTTGATAAGGCTATTAGGAATATACATTTTACACAAGATGTTAATGAGTCAAAAGAAGCAATTCATCGATTAAAATTTGATGAACACTTTTTCCTTCAGCTGTTATTAGCCTTAAGAAAAAAGAAAATTAATGAAAAAACATTTGATATCATTGAATTCAAAACACAAAAATATAATATGATTCTTAAAAACCTTAGTTTTGATCTTACCGATAGTCAAAAAAGTGTATTAAGAGAAATTATCGAAGATTTCTTATTGGAAAAACCTATGAATAGAATGTTACAAGGAGATGTTGGATGTGGAAAAACTATTGTCTCCATACTTGCATCTTCTGTTGTTGTGGATAATAATTATCAGGTTGCAATTATGGCTCCAACTGATATTTTAGCAAAACAATTGTATAAAAATTTTAGAGATAATTTTGAAAAAATTGGAATAGAATCTGAACTTTTAGTTGGTAGTTTAAAAACCAATGAAAGAAAAAAGGCATTAAAAAAAATCAATGATGGTGATGCAATGATTATAATCGGAACTCATGCATTATTTCAAAAAGATGTATTATTCAATAATCTCGGCTTTGTTATTATTGATGAACAACATCGATTTGGAGTTAACCAAAGAAAACGTCTCTTAGAAAAATGTAAAGTTCCAAACCTTTTAGCAATGACAGCCACTCCAATTCCTAGGACACTAGCTATTACATATAATGGCGATATGGATTTGTCTATTATTGATGAACTTCCTAAGAATAGACCAGAAATATTTACATCACAAATTCAAAGAAATAATCTCGATACTGCTTATGATTTTATTATGGAAAAAGCTAAAAATAATGAACAATCAATTATTGTTTATCCTTTAATTGAAGAAACTGAAAAACAAGACTTAGAAGCTGCAAATCAATCATATTTGGATTTAAAAGATTCTGTCTTTCGAGATTATACAGTTGGATTGATACATGGGAAATTGGATACAGATGAAAAAAATGAAATAATGACAAAATTTATGGATAATAAAATTCAAATATTAATATCTACAACAGTAATTGAAGTTGGAATTGATAATCCCAATGCTTCTGTTATATTGATTAACAATTGTGAACGGTTTGGATTAAGTCAAATTC
>CAZSGU010000020.1:0-14344 GCA_964606555.1 uncultured bacterium
GAAGAAGAAGCTCCAGTTGAGGAAGAGGAAAATAATTAATGAGCGATTCAAAAAAAGTTTTTGATTTAGCGAAAGAGTTAAATATATCCCATACTGATATAATAGAATTCCTAAAGGAAAATAAAATATCAGCTACGAGCCCAATGTCGCCGGTTGATGGAAAAACTCAACAATTAATTTATACCGAATTTGCCAAAGATAGACAATCTGCAGAGAGAGATAGGAAAGAACAGGTTAGAAAGGAAATTCATGACTCTAAAATAGTAATGGAGACCAAATCTATTAAAGAATTCAAGATTCTATCTGTTAAAGATGAGAAAAAAGAAGCAGATAAAAAAGAAGCAAAGAAAAAAACAGATAAGAAAGAAAAGAAAACATCAAAGAAAGTTGAACCGAAAAAGAAACTTAGAAAGATTACATTAAAAGAACTGTCTCCTAAAAAAGAAAAGAAAACTAAAAAAACTACAGTAAAAACTGATACATCCGCAGAAAAAAGATTAAAACAAACATTAGCAGAGATTGATACAAGTCGTAAGAAAAAATCTTATAAAAAAACTAAAAAAGAAGTAGAAGTAGATACAACAGAGGGTAAGAAAGTTATAGAGTTGGCAGAATACGCTAGCGTGGATGAAATTGCTAAAGTGCTTGATGTTAATTCAAGTGAAATTATTGCAAAATGTTTGCAAATGGGTTATCTAGCAACTGTGAACCAAAGGCTAGAATGGGAAATTATTGAACTTATTGCAGGAGAGTATGGTTGTGAACTAAAAAGATTTGAAGAAGTGGTTGATGACTTATTTGTTACAGCACATTCTGCTGAGGAATTAAAGAATGCTGTTAGTCGTCCTCCAGTTGTTACCATAATGGGTCATGTAGACCATGGTAAGACATCTGTCTTAGATTATATCAGAGAAACAAATGTAGTAGCAGGTGAATCTGGCGGAATTACTCAAAGAATTGGTGCATATCAAGTTGATTATAAAGACAATAGAATTACATTTTTAGATACTCCAGGACATGAAGCATTTACTTCAATGAGAGCTAGGGGAGCGAAATCTACAGATATTGTTATTCTTGTAGTAGCAGCAGATGATAGTGTTATGCCACAAACTATTGAAGCGATTAATCATGCCAAAGCAGCTGAAGTTCCAGTGATTGTTGCGATTAATAAGGTTGATAAACCAGAGGCAGACATTGAAAAAGTAAAAAGAGAATTATCAGAGAAAGATATTCTTGTAGAAGATTGGGGTGGAAAGATACAGTCTATTAATACTTCTGCGAAAACAGGAGAAGGGATTGAAGGGTTAATGGAGGCTATTTTATTGGAATCTGAAGTTCTAGATCTAAAGGCAAATACAGAAATTCTATCTAAAGGAATTGTGATTGACTCCAGATTAGATAAAGGATTAGGGCCTATTGCAACAGTATTAGTTAAAAAAGGAACTTTAAAGATTGGAATACCATTCATATGCAATAATTTTCCAGGAAAAGTACGAGCAATTATGAATGAAAGAAATGATCGTATTCAATCAGCAGAACCCTCAGATGCAGTACAAGTACTTGGATTTGATCAAGTTCCTCAATCTGGAGATATTTTTGCAGAAGTTGAGAACGAATCCGATTTAAAGAAAATTGCAAATGAAAGACAAAGAATTAAAAGAGAAATTGAATTTTCAACAGTAAAGAAGAATACTCTAGATTCTATTTCAGCTCAAATTAAAGAAGGTGATATAAATAATTTAAATATCATTATTAAAGCTGATTCTGATGGATCTATTGAAGCGTTGGGTGAGAGTTTAGAGAAAATAAAACATGATGAAGTTGGTGTAGACATTGTTCACAAAGGCGTTGGTAATGTTACAGAGTCAGACGTATTGCTTGGAGAAGCATCTAATGCTGTTATTTTAGCATTTAATGTACAGACACCTTCAAATACGCGATTACAGGCAGATCAAAGTAATGTTGAGATAAGGTCTTATAATATTATTTATCAAGCTGTAGAAGATCTAAAATTAGCGGTAGAAGGACTCTTAAAACCGGATCTTGTTGAAGAAATTGTTGGAGAAGCAATTGTTAAAGAAGCATTTAAAATTCCAAAAATTGGCTTTATTGCAGGATCTCAAGTAGAAAGCGGTACAATTACTAGAGATTCTCTCGTTAGGCTTGTTAGAGAAGAAGAAGAAATTATTAAAGATGGGAAGATTCTATCACTTAAACGTTTCAAAGATGATGTAAGTACGGTTGAAACAGGATTAGAGTGTGGTATAGCAATTGAGGGAATAAAGAAATATCTTCCTGGAGATAAGATCATTGCATACAAGATTAATGAGATTAAAAGAAAATTATCTTAAACGTGAATATAAAACCATTTTCTAGAGTAGAAAGAGTTGAACAAGAACTCTTAAAAATTGTGAATCAAATTTTATCTAAAGATATTGATTTACGGAAGTACGGTTTTTTAACATTTTCTTCTATCAAGATGACTGCAGATTTAAAACATGCTAACATATTCTATAGCATCATCAATCCTACGAAAGAAATTGATTTAATTGATAGAGAATTAAACGATATGGTACCACTTTTTCGTAAACATGTTGCAGCACAAATTAGATTAAAATTTACCCCTACCTTAAAGTTCATATATGATAATTCTTTTGAGGAGTTTGAGAAAATAAATAACCTGATAAATAAAATTAATTAAAGTGATATACAATCTTTATAAACCAAAAAGCTATACTTCATTTAGTATAGTCAAACAAGTAAAAAAAATTACATCCGAAAAAGTGGGACATTCTGGAACTTTAGACCCATTTGCTGATGGAGTATTGATATTAGGTATCGGAAAATCAACAAAGAAATTATCAGAGATTATAGAATATGATAAGAGGTATAAGGGACTTATAAAATTAGGGAAGAAGACTGATACAAAAGATCTTACAGGGACTGTTATAGACAAAAGAGATATTCCAGAGATTAATGATATTGATTTGGATGCACTTGCTAAGTCGTTTATTGGAAAGCATATGCAGAAACCTCCTATGTATTCTGCAAGAAAAATCAATGGAGTTCGTCTTTATAAGCTAGCTCGAAAAAATATCTCTGTAGATAGAAATCCAAAAGAGATTGAAATCAAAGATTTGCATTGTTCTTTGCATGATAAGGATATGCTATCAATAGAAGTTAAATGTTCTTCAGGAACATATATTAGAGTCTTAGCTGAAGATATTTGTTCAAAAATTGGGACTGTAGGACATCTAGTTGAGTTAACAAGAACAAAAGTAGGTCCTTTTGAGATAAAAGAATCGCTAACAGTAGAAAAATTTGAAGAAAAATGGAAGTCATAAAATCACTTAAAGATTTAGAACCACTTAAATCGTCGGTTCTTACTGTTGGAAACTATGATGGTATTCATTTAGGTCATCAAGATGTCATCGATTATATCGTTGAATTTGGTAAAAAGAATGCAATTCCATCATGTGTTATCACATTTGATCCAAATCCATACTATATCCTAAGAGACGAAGGTAGTCCAATCAACATTCAAAGCACGGAATCAAAATTAAAAGCATTAGAAAAAATGGGTATTAACAAAGTACTTGTTATCCCTTTTACAGAACAGTTCTCAAAAATAACTGCTACTGATTTTGCAGATGAGATTATCAATAAAACATTCAATCCTAAATTAATTGCTGTTGGAGAAAACCATTACTTTGGTTTTAAAAAAGAAGGAAATTTAGACTTTCTTGTCAAATTTTGTTTAGATAAGAATATTGATCTGTTTACTCCAGAGATTAAAAAGATTGATGATAGAATAATCTCAAGCACAGAAATAAGAATGTTAATCAGAGATGGGAAATTAGACATCGTCCCATCATTATTAGGAAGATTCTATGGATTTAAATCGAAAATTGTTCATGGTTCACATAGAGGAAAATCATTGAATTATCCTACTGCAAACTTTGTTGCAATAAATAAGCATCAAGTCCTTCCTCAAGATGGAGTGTATCTCTCAAGGGTTACTTTAGAGGGAGAAAAGTATTTTGGTATGTGCAATATTGGGTTTAGACCTACTTTTAATGAAAAAAAATTTGTTATGGAAGTTCACATATTATCTAATAAATTCAGCGACTTATACGATAAGAATTTTTATATCGAATTTTTACTAAAAATTAGAGATGAAAAGAAGTTTGACAATAAAGAAACATTGGTCAAACAAATTGAAAAAGACAAGGAAGTATGTATTAAATTGATAGATTCTTCCAAGGAGAGTTATGAAATATAGTAAAGAAACAAATAAGATTATCCAAGACATTGGGTTAGATGAAAAAAACACAGGTAGTAGTGAAGCTCAAATAGCGCTTCTTACTGATCGTATCAGATCATTAACTGAGCATGTTAAAAATAATAAAAAAGATGTTCATTCTAGACATGGTTTGGTTAAACTTGTGTCACAAAGAAAAAAACAATTAAAGTACTTAAGAAAAACGAATAGCGATAGTTATGATGAATTAATCAATAAACTATCCATAAGAGGATTATAGAAAGAATATGATAAAAGTAGAAAAGAAAATAGCTGGCACTACATTAAGAATAGAGTCAGGACAAATTGCAAGACAATCAGGTGGAGCTGTAGTTGTCACCTATGGTGAAACAACTTTATTGGCATGTGCTAACTGTTCACCAGAACCAAGGGAAGGAATAGATTTCTTACCAATGCAAGTAGAATATAGAGAAAAACATTATGCAGGAGGGAAAATTCCTGGAGGATTCTTTAAAAGAGAAGCAAAACCGACAGATAATGAGGTTTTAACTTCTAGATTAACGGATAGACCAATTAGACCTTTAATTCCAAAGAACTATAGAAATGAATTACAAATTATGTTAACAACGTTATCAAGCGACGGTATTAATAACCCTGATACAATTGCTGCTATAGGAGCTTCAGCAGCTCTTTTATTATCTCCAGTACCATTTGATGGCCCAATAGCATCTGTAAGAGTTGGTCTTGTAGATGGAGATTATGTATTGAATCCGACCAAAGAACAAATGGAAGATTCTGATCTAGATTTAATTGTTACAGGCAAAAAAGACAAGGTTTGTATGATTGAAGGTGGATCAAATTTTGTTCCTGAAAAGGTTATTCTAGAAGGATTAGATTTTGCAATGGCTGGAATCAATGATATTGTTGATTTACAGTTAGAATTTGAGGATCAATTTGATAATTCTTATGAAATTGATGATTCAAAACCATTGAGTGATGAGATTGAAGAATCACTTAATAAGACATATGCATCAAAAATTGATAAACTTTTTGATATTCAGGGTAAGAAAGAAAGAGAAGAAGCATATAACGATATAGTAAAAGAAGCATCAGATCCTCATCTAGAAGATGAACTAATCTATGCAGAAGTTAAAACACATATCAAAAATATGTTTAAAGGGGCTGTTAGAAAAACAGTGCTGGATAAAAAAGTAAGAGTAGATGGAAGAGGATTGGAAGATGTGAGACAAATTACTATTGTTCCTAGTATTCTTCCTAGAGTTCATGGTTCAGTATTGTTCACCAGAGGAGAAACGCAAGCAATTGCTACTACAACTCTAGGAACAAGCAGAGATCAACAGATTATTGATTCAATGGATAGTGATCATAAGAAATCATTCATGCTTCATTATAATTTCCCTCCATATTCCGTAGGAGAAACAGGAAGAATTGGATTTACCAATAGAAGAGAAATTGGTCATGGTCACTTAGCTGAAAGATCATTAAAACCAATATTGCCTTCTCAGGAAGAATTTCCTTATACAATAAGAATTGTATCAGAAATTACAGAATCAAATGGATCATCTTCTATGGCATCTGTATGTGGAGGATCTTTAGCATTAATGTGTGCTGGAGTTCCAATTAAGAAACATGTAGCAGGAATTGCGATGGGATTAATTACAGAAGGTGATCAATATGCTGTTTTAAGTGATATTCTAGGAACAGAAGACTTTTATGGTGATATGGACTTTAAAGTGGCTGGAACAGAAGATGGTATTAGTGCAATTCAGTTAGACTTGAAAGTTCCTGGATTGTCTATGGACGTCTTGTCAGATGCTTTAAATCAGGCAAATAAAGGACGATTACATATTTTAGAAGAGATGAATAAATCTATTAGTTCTCCAAATGAACTATCTCCACATGCTCCTCAAATTGTTTCATTCCCAATTGATAAAGAGAAGATTGGTGGATTGATTGGTCCTGGCGGAAAAAATATTAAGGCAATACAAGAACAAACAGAATGTGTCATTAATATTGATGATGATGGAACAGTCAGTGTTTCTTCTTCAGATAAGGAAAAATTAGATACTGCCATTACTCAAATTAAAGCAATAACAGAAGATCCTAAAGTTGGTTCTGTTTTTGATGGAAAAGTTACTAAAACTCTTGATTTTGGTGCATTTGTTGAATTTGCTCCAGGAAGAGAAGGATTGGTTCACATTTCTCACTTAGATTGGAAAAGAGTAGATAAGGTAAGAGATGTTGTATCAGTAGGGGATAAAGTGAAGGTAAAATTATTCGAAATTGATAAACAAGGTCGTTTAAATTTTAGTATGAAACTTTTAAAAGATAAACCTAAATAAAAATAAAATAAGGTAAATCTTGATGAAAATTGGTGTTCCTAAAGAAATTATTTCACAAGAATATCGAGTTGGGATCAATCCTAAGACTGCCCAATCTCTCGTAGAAAGTTCACACGAAGTATTTGTTGAAAGTAATGCCGGAATCCATAGTGGATATAATGACTCTGATTATCAACAAGTTGGTTGTACTATCCTAAATCAAGCTGTAGATGTTTTTGATGCTGCGGAATTAATTGTTAAAGTAAAAGAACCTTCTTTCGAAGAAGTAGAACTTCTAGAGAATAAAACAATTTTTACTTATTTACATTTAAGCTCTTCTAAAGAATTAACCGAAAAACTACTTCATTGCAATACGACAAGCATTGCTTATGAAACAGTTAGTATTGATAACGAATTACCAATGTTAAAACCAATGAGTGAAATTGCGGGTAGATTAGCAATTTTAGACTGTCTATCACTTCTAAAAAAGAGTAATCAAGGAAAAGGAAAATTGATATCAGGTACATCGCTTTCTGATCCTGCAAATGTAATAATTCTTGGAGCAGGTGTTGTTGGAGTTAATGCGCTAGAAATAAGCTTAGGATTGGGAGCTAATACAACTATTTTAGATATTAATGAAGAACGCCTAGTTGCTATAAAAGAGACTTATCCTAAAGCAAATACTGCTATTTCAACTTCAGAAACTATAAATAAACTTCTTCCTAATGCAGATATTGTTGTTGGAGCAGTTTTGACGGTAGGAGGAAAACCTCCAACTCTTATTACAAGAGAAATGTTAAAATCAATGCAGCCAAAAAGTATTTTATCTGACGTTTCAATTGATCAAGGAGGTTGTTTTGAAACATCAAAAGCAACAACCCATGATAATCCTACTTATGAAGTAGATGATATTATTCACTATTGTGTTAGAAATATCCCATCTGCGGTGCCATTTACTGCTACAGACGCGTTAAACGAAGCTACACGACCATATATATTATATTTAGCTAATAACGGTATAGCTGGTTTGAAAGAGAATCCTGAATTAAGAATGGGCTTAAATACACATAAAGGACACCTCTTAAACAGGGAAGTTGCAGAAGCGCATAACCTTAATCACGCTGATCTAAATAAAATTCTTTAAATTTCATTATTAAAGCATTACTTTAATGATAGAATTTATGTGTATAAAGTAGTTAAAGTAATAGATTAATTAAAGTGATGCTTGAATCAAATTCAAAATTATATTACAGTATTAAAGAAGTAAGTGAACTAACCAAACTTAAACCTTATGTCTTAAGATATTGGGAGTCTGAATTTCCATCATTAAAGCCATCAAAGAATAAAGCAGGAAATCGTATCTATAAACAAAATGATATTTCAGTAATCTTAAATATTAAAAAATTATTGTATGACAAAAAATTTACTATCAAGGGTGCAATTGAAGAGTTAAAAAATGCTTCCCATGAACATTCAAAGGTAAGAGAGATAGAAGAACGTGATAAATCTGTTCTTCACGAAGTTCGTAATGAACTTAATAATATACTTAATGAACTAAATAGACATTGACAATTATATAACATTGTTTATATCTTTTTAAAGATTATGTAGTCAACCAAAGGTCTCTTCAAGTGGATAGCATTATTCACTGAGAGACTTTTTGGTTTCTATGATAAAAAAAATCATTAAATTATCTTAATATGTTTGGTCAAGATAGCTCACCACTTATTACTTACGCAATTCCTTTTTTTATGCTTTTAGTTGGTATTGAGTTTATTTATGGACTGATTAAAAGAGAAAATAACTACAGAATAAATGATGCATTAGCCAGTATGTCATTAGGGTTAATCAGCAGATTTATCCCATTGCTTGGGTTAGGTTTTCAGTACGTTGTCTATACCTATGTTGCTGAAGAATTTAATCTAAGTTTATTAAACTCAACAGAAACTTGGGTCTGGGTAACTGCTTTCTTTATGTATGATCTATGTTATTACTGGATGCATCGTTTACACCATGAAATAAAAGTGTTTTGGGCAACACATGTAGTTCACCATCACGGAGAAGAATTCAATTTGTCGACAGCTATGAGACAAACTAGTACTGGTTTTCTCTGGAAATGGATATTCTTTCTACCAATGTTTCTTATAGGAATTCCACCAAATGTTTTTGTTACAGTGGCCGGAATAAATTTGATCTATCAATTCTGGGTACATACTGAGCATATTGGAAGATTGGGAGTTTTAGAGTACATATTTATAACTCCATCAAACCATAGAATACATCACGCTCAAAACGATGATTATTTAGATGCAAATTATGGAGGTGTTTTTATAATTTGGGATCGTATTTTTGGAACTTTTATTGATGAAAGAGAAGATTTAAAGCCTGTTTATGGTACAGTGAAGCCATTAAAGACATTTAATCCTTTATGGGCGAATATTGAGGTTTTTTATCAAATGATTTTAGATTCCTATCGAACAAAAAAATTTAAAGATAAAATACGTGTATGGTTTTCTCCACCTGCATGGAGACCAGATGATGTTGCAGAAAAATATCCTGTTCATAAGAATGATTTAGATAATTTTGAAAAATATGATCCAGAAATCACCACCACGGAAAAAGTGTTTGCATTCTTTCAATTTAGTATGATAAATGGTCTTACAATATTAATGCTATTTAATGTTGATAGATTTTCCTATCCAGAGATGGCTGGTGTTGCAATACTGGTGTCAACATTAGCAATATCAAACGCACTATTGCTTGATGGAAGAAATTATGCTAATAATATAGAAGTGATACGAGCATGTGCTGTTCTTGTATTTATATATCTAGGATTTTTTACCAATTTTGTATACTTAATTTTAGCCCATACTGTTATAGCATTAATTGTAGCATCAGTTCTTTCATTAGGCTTGAACCAACCAAAGACAGCAAGATGAAAAGAATACTAACATATCTAACTATATTTTTCTTTGTTTTGTCATGTGATGAAGATGTAAAAACTCTCATTTCTTCACCAACATCATCATATGATATGTTACCACCAGAGATTGTAATTAATTCCCCTGAAACAGATTCAATTTATGCATCAGGACAATTAATTGATTTTGATATAAGTGTCACAGATGATTTTGCTATTGAAGGTATTTTTCTTGAAATAGGTGATACCGAGATACTTTCTGAATATTTTTTTGAGGGTCCTGTTGGCGGTTTGATGCCTACTCATTACGACATTGATCATACGTTTGATTTTACAGATTTCTGTAGCAAACATTGTACTGAGTCGTCTGATAATATCTTTATTGTTAGAGCATGGGTAAGCGATTCTGAGGGAAGAACTTCTTTAGATTGGATTAGAGTCCAATTTAATTACGAAGAACCAGATAATGATGATTCTCAATGAGGATATTAAATTCATTATTAGTAGGGATAGGTATTTTTTTTGCATCATTTCTAATACCAGTTATTGGTGGAATCATATCAATTCCTATGGGATTAATTGGAGCATGGATATATTATGACTACAAGAAATAGTACTTTATATAATTTTTCATTATTTTCAATTAGCTTATTTAGCATAGTTATGGCACAAGAAAGTAAAAATCATAATAACGCATTTTTTGCTGCAGGATGTTTTTGGGGAGTAGAATCTACTTTCCAATCACTTGAAGGAGTAGTTTCTACAACGGTGGGGTATACAGGAGGAAATGCAAAGAATCCTTCTTATGAAGTTGTGTGTACTGGGATTACAGGACATGCAGAAGCTGTTAAGGTTGTGTATGATGCAAGTGTCATATCATACGAGAGTCTTGTAAATGCTTTTTTTGAATTACACGATCCAACGACACCCAATAGACAAGGGCCAGATATTGGAACCCAATATCGATCTGCTATATTTTATGGCAATGATAATGAAAAAAAATTGGCTGAAAAGATAATCAATGCAGTAAATGAATCCGGTAAATTTAGAACAAAAATAGTAACAGAAGTCGAACCGGTGAATGATTTTTATGATGCAGAAGATTATCATCAAGATTATTATAAAAAGAGGGGAATAAACGGTTGCGCGATATAGAACACAGGAGATCAAAATGAAATTAGAAAGATTTACATATTTATTGGCGTTTTTATTATTAATTGTCTTTACATCGGATTTACAAGGACAATTTAGAAGAAAGAAAGTCAAACTAAGTGACAATAACAAGGTTGAAGAATTCATTAACGACTACATTCAGGACCCATTTATGGTACAACATATTCAAGCTCTTCAATCAGAGTTGGTAAAGATTGGCTTTGAAATCTTACCTCCAGATACTGATGGGAATGTAGAAATAGAAATTCTATTTGAGGATTTTAATTTTGATCCATATTATGGAGACACCGCCAATCCAAAGAAATCATATATCTTGTTTCGAGATCCAACAACCAAAAAAGTATTTGCAAAATTCTATACGAATTCAATTCTCCAAGATGATGAGGTATCTGGACCAATGACCAGTTCTTTCTCAAGCGGATTTGAAAGTGGAGGAGGAGGCAGTGGATGGAATACAGATGATACGATGCCCGTTGAGATAAATGCTATTATTTTAGACTGGATAAAACAAGTTGAAAGCTTCTATTAATCTTGAGTTACAATCATAAAAAAATTGAACCGAAATGGCAGGAATATTGGGCAAATAATAGTACTTTTTTAACCTCAGAAGATAATAAACCAAAATACTACGTTTTAGATATGTTTCCTTATCCCTCCGGTTCAGGATTACATGTAGGACATGCTCTTGGTTATGTTGCAACCGATATTGTTGCACGTTTTAAACGTATGAAAGGATTTAATGTGTTACATCCTATGGGATGGGACGCATTTGGGCTTCCAGCAGAACAATATGCAATTAAGACAGGAACTCACCCTAGCATCACTACTGCACAGAATATTCAAAATTTTAAACGACAAATTAATCAACTTGGATTTTCTTATGATTGGTCCAGAGAAATTAATACCACTGATCCAGAATATTATAAGTGGACCCAATGGATTTTTCTTCAATTATATAACCAGGGCCTTGCCTACCAAGAAGAAGTAGCTGTTAATTGGTGTCCAGAACTACGTGCTGTGCTTGCAAATGAAGAAGTAGTAGATGGAAAGTCAGATATCGGAGGACATCCTGTATATCGAACTCCAATGAAACAATGGGTATTAAAAATTACTAAATATGCTGAATCTTTATTAAATGGGCTTGAAGATTTAGATTGGCCAGAGAATATTAAAGAACTTCAGAAAAATTGGATTGGAAAATCCGAGGGAGTAGAAATCAACTTTTCTATCAAAAACTCTTCAAAAGAATCTATTAAAGTGTACACAACAAGGTCAGATACGTTATTTGGGGCAACATATATGGTTATAGCACCGGAACACCCACTTGTTGATACAATTGTCACAGATAAGCAAAAAAAAGCGGTAGAAAAATATATTAAAGAAACACAGCAGAAATCTGACTTTGATAGAACAGAAGTTAATAAAGATAAAACAGGTATTTTTACAGGATCCTATGCTATTAATCCTCTCAGTAAAGAAGAAATGGAAATCTGGGTTGCTGATTATGTACTTATTAGTTATGGTACAGGAGCAATTATGGCAGTTCCTGGACACGATGAACGTGATTGGGAGTTTGCAAAGAAATATGATTTACCAATCAAAGAAGTGGTGAAGGGAGGAGACGTCACAAAAGCAGCTTTTATAGATAAAGGAGATGCTATCATTGTGAATTCTTCACATCCAGATACACTCTCAATTGATGGATTAACAGTTGAAAAAGCTATCAAGAAAACAATTCAATATATTGAAAAAGAAGGATTAGGTACTGGAGCAGTCAATTACAAGTTAAGAGATTGGTTATTCTCTAGACAACGTTATTGGGGAGAACCTTTTCCAATTATTCATACAGATGATGGTTTAGAAACAGTTAAAGAAGAAGATCTTCCAGTTATGTTGCCAGAAGTCGATAATTATAAACCATCAGATGATGGAAAATCTCCACTTTCTACTATCAAAAATTGGGTTGAAGTAAAAGATTCATCTGGTAATATTGTTGGACTTAGAGAAACAAACACGATGCCTCAATGGGCTGGTTCTTGTTGGTATTATTTGCGTTTTGTTGATCCATTAAATAGAGATAATTCATGGTCCGAAAAGAAAGAGAAATATTGGATGCCAGTTGATTTATACATTGGAGGACAAGAACATGCTGTACTGCATTTATTATATTCAAGATTTTGGCATCATGTATTACACGATTTAGGTCTTGTATCAACGAAGGAACCCTTTAAAAAATTATACAATCAGGGAATGATTTTAGGAGATGATGGAGCCAAAATGAGTAAATCAAGAGGAAATGTTGTTAACCCTGATGATATTATCGATGAATATGGTGCCGATTCAATGCGATTATATGAAATGTTTATGGGACCACTAAATAAATCAAAACCGTGGAATACTAAAGGATTACAAGGATGTTACAGATTTATCAACAAATTATGGGCTATTATTATCGATGAAGAAGGGAAGTTGTCTTCAAAAATAGCAGAAGATGTTACTCCAGATAAAGAAACATTACATCTCCATCATACTACCATTAAAAAAGTCGGGGATGATATTGAAAATCTTCACTTTAATACTGCAGTTTCTCAATTAATGATTTATTGTAATCATCTACAAAAATGTAACAAGATTTCAAGAGATTTAATCGTAGATCTTGTTAAAGTATCATCACCATTTATGCCGCATCTTTCGGAAGAATTCTGGTCATTATTAGGCAATAAGGACTCTCTTGCATACGAAAACTGGCCTGATTACGATGAAAAACTAACTCAGACCGATGAAGTAACAGTAGCGGTACAAGTAAATGGCAAATTAAGGGCAAATATTACTTTAGCAAAAGATTCTGATGAAACAACTGCTGTGGATGCAGCATTAGCGCTTGAAAAAATAGAAAATTATACATCAAAAGGATCTATTGTAAAAACAATCTATGTACCGAATAGATTACTAAACTTTGTCGTCAAGTAAACCGATTGCTTTAACCGTCATCCAATTCGAAAGAAATCCAATTAAAAAGATAGTTTTTTGTGCAGAAGCTTGTACCATTAATCCATAGGCTGATTCCCATGGTTTTGGACCATACCACATTACACAGATGTAACCAATGGTAGCAACTGAATAAAATAGTAGTATCCAACCATATTTATTATCAATCGCATTTGATTTCAGAAATAAATATCCAAAAAGAGCAGTCCCAAAACACCCAAAATAGAAAATATTGTTAGCAAACAGGATATGAGCAACATATAAGGAAGGAACATCCGCAGGGGTTAATGCAACCCCAATCGTAGAAAAACAGGCGATTATTGATGCAATTTTGGCCAAAGAAGCTATATTTTGATTTATATCATTAAGATAATTTGTCATATAGTATATAAATCGACCATAGAAAATTCCGAAAATAACCATAGCATTATTAAATAAAAAACTAGAAAAGAAGTTTAAATCACCGGAATGACTAGTGGTTCTACCAAGATCGCTTAAAAAATTAGTGCAGAAATTATAGAAGGTAGCAACATCTTTAATCGCATAGGTTCCGCCAGCATAAAGGGGCATTGCTACGAATATTGCTATAATGTAGAGTAATAGGGCACATCTTGTTTGTTTTACTAGTCTATTTTTATTCATCTCATCAATTATACATAA
>CAZSGU010000021.1:0-3081 GCA_964606555.1 uncultured bacterium
TCTGCAAGCAATGACATCACTTGATATCCCTTTTTGTTGGGATGAACACCATCATAACCATACTCTTTTTTTAAGGCATTATCTTCATCTACCATTGAAGAATAATAATCAAGATATATGATACCATTATCATTAGCAAATTTTTCTATTATTGTGTTCACAGCCAAAATTTTTGGAGGAGGATTCATTCCTGGATTCCAGGGAAAATTTTTTGCAGGTAAAATTGAGCAAATAATAACATGGATATCGTTGCTTTGTGCCAATTCTGCCATAGACATAATATTATTGGTAATCATTGTTACATCAGCAGGACCTGTATTTCCTGCAATATCATTAATGCCAGCCAAGATTAAAACCACCTTTGGTTCAAGGGCAATCACATCAGCACGAAATCTAACTAACATCTGAGGGGTTGTTTGTCCACTAATCCCTCGGTTAACATAAGGTTTTCCCTCAAAAAATTCAGGAAACAAAAGAGACCATCCTTCGGTGATTGAATTCCCCATAAACACCACTCTTTTTTCATGTTCTAAGGGAGATCCTAATTGGGCATTATCCAATTTATATCGGTTTAAATTAGACCAATCCTGATCAGGTGTATAATCTCTTGATTGAGCAATCAAAGAAGTAATAGAAAAAATGAATGTGATTATAATGATTCGCACTACTACACCTTTTACGAATTATCTTTTATGATGGTTGTTCCAGCATTTCCATCAATAGCATTTTGAATATTTTCAATATTTGTAATGATGGCTTTTTCTCCATGATGTTTTAAGAAATGGATCGCAGATCGAATTTTCGGCCACATACTTCCTTGTTGAAAATGTCCTTCTTCTTGCAATTGTTTTGCCTCGGTGTCTGTCATCTGATTAATCGGAGATTGTTGTGGTGTATTATAGTCCTTATACACTTGATCTATGTCCGTAATAATATAGTATTCTTGTGCTCGGATTACCCTACCAAGTTTTGCCGCACTTAAGTCTTTATCCACAACAGCATCAATTCCTTTTAGCTTTTGATCATCGGTATTGTATACTGGAATTCCACCACCTCCAGCTGCAATCACAATGGTGCCAGACTCAACCAAGGTACGAATACTAAGCCCATGCATTACAAATTCAGGATCTGGGGAAGGAACAACCCTTCTCCACTCTCCAGGTTCTTGTTCTTTAATATCCCATCCCAGTTCTTTGGATAATGCCGTTGCTTCTTCTTCAGAATATCGTTTTCCCACAAATTTTGATGGATCCTTTAAAGATGGATCTTCTGGATTAATAATTACTTGAGTCACAAGTGTAACGACCTCTTTATCAATATTCTCTGCACGTAATGCGTTCTGGAAGGTCTGTTGAATCATATATCCCATCGTTCCTTGCGTTCCAGCCACACAAACACCCAAAGGCAAAGGAGGAACCGTCTCACGAGTTAAATCCATTCGTAGTAATTCATCCCCTACTTGTGGACCATTTCCATGTGTAAGACATATGTTGTAATCGCGACGTAAAAATTCCATAATTTGTTCAAACGAATGGCGGGTATTATTGAATTGTTCAGCAATAGTCCCTGCCTGTTTTTTCTGAGACAGAGCATTTCCTCCAAGAGCGATAATTGCAGTCTTACTCATACCTTAATCAGACAATAAATGTTTAGTAAAAAATTCTTTTGCAAACGCAAAGGATTGTTCGCGTGCATCCGCATTTCCTCCAAAACTTGGTCCTCTACCTGCACACGTCATCAATGCCAATTTCTGCATCAAAGGAGTATTGATAGGAATCTTCCAAGATTCACTCAACAAAGTTGTTCCTTCCTCATTCATTGGAAAGCGACAATCTCCTAGCGTATATCCGTTTTCCACTACGACAATCTCTGTACTTCTTTTATCAAATGAATGATGAGAATCCTCGTAAATGGTTAAATCAATATTCATGGCAAACCCACTTGCTTCCATTTTGTCCAATAATTCCGTACACGCAACCGCAGGAACCCAATTATCCAATTCTCCAATTAAAATATGAATAGGAGCATCGCTAAATTGCATATTTTCAGCAGGATGCGGATAGATAACACAAGGCGGATAAATCGGCAAATGTGCTGCAAACATAAACTCACCACCATTAATGGCGCTTACAAGCGGTAGCCATGCAGAATATAAAGATACCGCACCACCTAAGCTCCACCCAGTAATCCCTGCGCGATCTACATCAATGTTGGGATGAGTACTCAATGTTTCTAACGCAAGATAACTATCTAGAATTACCATAGCAGTTGTTACTTCCACTTGTGTCCCTACTGTGGACTGTATATCACGACTATCAAAGCTTTGTACTTGGAAAGTAGCAAATCCCATTTCTTGGTACATGGCTAAATAATCTAGATGATGAGTAGACCAATTTAAACTTCCTGCCGCCCCTATAATTAATGGATATTTTGTATCGGGATCATAATCATTAGGCAAAGTTAATGTACCAAACACTTCCTGGACATCTTGGTTTTCCAAATCCACAATAATTTCTTCAAATGAAAATGGATTTGCGCTTTGAAAGGTAATGATTTCTTGATTGGTATTTTGTGCCATTACTACAGATATCATTCCAATTATTATATATCGTATCATTTTTTCTCCAATAGTTGTAAGTAAGATTTAAACAAGATACCTCCGCTGCCACTATATCCTCCCAAATCACCACTACTCTTAATCACACGGTGACATGGAATCACAATAGGGATTGGATTGGATCCACTTGCACGCCCCACCGCTCTCCATGCAGAAGGTCGTTTTACTAAATTCGCAATTTCTTTATAGCTTTTTGTTTTCCCGTAAGGAATTTTCTCAATTCTAGCCAAAACTTTTTTGGAAAAATCACTTCCTTTAAGAGTACAAGGAATATCAAATTTTTTTAATTTTCTTTGAAAATATGCATCCAATTGTTCTTGGACATATTTTGCAAATTTTAGGTTTTTACCTTGATTGATTTTTAAAGAAATCTGTGGGCTAATCAAATCTTTTTTCTGATGTGAAAATTTTAACCTTAACAAGGAATCTTTCGAGTAAAATATCTTAAAATGAAAGTGATCAAT
>CAZSGU010000021.1:3181-7131 GCA_964606555.1 uncultured bacterium
TCTGTTGCATTGGCTTTCATTCTATCCATTGCTTGTTCTCTTGATTCTGCCATTAGCTTAGAGTATTCTGTAATCTCTCCACCAACCAAATTTCTAAAACTAGCTAGAATGTCTTTCCCAACATGTCTGGCTCGTATTGATTGGCCGCTAACAACGCCTAAAGTTTGGGAAATGGTTCTGTTTTCCACTCTTTCTTGTGTGGTTACAATCATTTTTTAATCTCCTTAGAATAATAGTCATCTTCTTTATTGTTTAAACGTTCTCGTAATACCTTAATAAATAACACAAATAATCCACCATAGATTAAGAGAATAACTAACCCATCTGGATAAAATTCATTTACAAGCGATAGACCATAGAGTTGATCTAAGGTAAGATAAGTAATAAGAACAAAAAATCCTGCGATTAAAAGATATCCTAATTTTTCCATTTTAAATTCCTTTTTATAAATTTAACTTGTTTACATTCAAAAAGGAAATATTTAGGATAAATTCATGGCCAAAATGATAAAATTAGCAAATTATCAAGGATTGTTGATAATCCTTGTAGGAGCATTAGGATACCTCTCGTATACAAACTATAATCTCGAACAAGATCTAGAAGACTATAAGGGATATTATAAAACTATTGCCATTAAATATGTGCAAGAAATTATGGAGAAACCTGAACTTTCCGCTCCTGATCCAGAAGAAATGGAAGTCACGAATGTAGATTTTGAATCTAATATGTTGTTTTTCCAAGACTTAGAAGGAAATGAATTTTCGTTAAGAAATTTTGAAAATAAGGTGTTATTTATCAATTATTGGGCAACATGGTGTAATCCTTGTTTAGCAGAAATGCCAAGTATGGCAGAATTGTACAATCAGTACAAAGAAAATGATAATATTGTATTTCTTTATTTATCCAAAGAAGATACGGATACAATCATTGATTATATCCCTAAAGATGATTCCTTAGGGCAACTTCCTATATATAAAGTAGTCACAGATGATGATTTGTTTAGTACTCGTGGCATTCCAACTACATTTATTGTTAATCGCAATGGGGAAATTGTAATCAAAGATGTCGGATCTGCAGTGTGGAATGACCAATCTGTTGTCGATTATCTTGATAAACTCTTATAATTGTCTTGAAAAAAAATATTACAATTGATTATAGTAATGGTTTTCCTTGTTTGGGAAATGGAATTGATTTCACTGAAGAATGCTTTGGATTGCAATTTAATGCTGCATTGATTCAACAAACTTCCGAATTAATTTGGAAACCAAACTCAACCTTGCCAAATACCACAGCACAATCGCTTCCAGCTCCTTTTGACGTCTTAAGTGATCTTGGGAAAGCAATGACTGTGAATCTTAATGGAAATACTGGATTGATTGGCAAAAAACAACTATTAAACGAAGTAAAACTACTTGATCATAATTTGATGGATAATTTCATCACGCATGTTACAAATCACATTGAAAACCCAACAAAAGAATCAGCACAATTAATTGCTGATATTCGTTGCTGGACTTCTTGGATTGCCAACGGTATTAAAATCGAACCTATTTTCAATGGAGAATCACGAGGATGTTCTTTCATTCCTTGGCCACTGTCTGGATTACTGCTACTATCTTCTAGAATTACCGGACAACAACCTGAGTTTGAATATGCAGCAGATTATGTACTGCGTTCTGGAATCTTACCCAAAATTGATATTAAAACATTAAAAGATGAAAAAACCATTATCGAGTATATCCGTGCTATTAAACCAGTTGTTTCGTTTCACGATATTGATGGTAATGAACAAGGATTTCGTATGACTCATCTTGCGATGGAAAATACTGCCAGTATGATGATTCAAAACGCATTGGACGCAGTAGATGGAAAGAACATATCAGACAATTTAGAAAAGATAGAACATGCCTTAATGCTATCAAATAAAATATTTAATTGTATGTGGAAAGTAAGCGATCCACTGCTATACAATAAAGAAGTGCGTATTTTTATTCAAGGATTATATGGAAATCAAGGCAGTATTTATGATAAAAAAGGATTATTCTTTGAGCAATGCGGAAACATCCATAGTGAAACATACAATACAAAAGGATGTTATATCTCCAATCTGCATGGACAAACAGGTGCAAACAGTTCTTACCATCCATTAGGCGATGAAATCACTGGTATTGGGAATCACACCAAAGCATATATGTACGATGATGTGGATTATGCTATTATTGAAAATATTCTTATAAAAGGATTTGTTACCGAAGAAGAATTATCATGCCCTATTGATTCTTTGACAAAATTACTTAAATCATTCCGAGTTGGTTATCGTCCCCCTGCTCACCATGCAATGATTGTTAATATGAGAACAAAACTTCAAAATTCTTCTTATTTTGAAACGATTGAATCTAATCCTGAATTAAGAAGACAATTGGCGGAATGTGTTAGATGGCTTATCCAACATCGTATTGATCATTATAAAATGGTGGTATCCTATATATTGCGTTCCCCTGACCCGTATAGTCATCAAACCAAAGCAAAAGGGACAGGTGGTTCTCCTACACCATCATTTTTACCAAAAATGTTTACCAATAGCATTGATAGGTTGAAAGATCTTATTGGTGATTCAGATATAGATTGGGCAAACAAATTGCTTTCTATTACTGAAAATCATGAGGATTCGATGAATCGATTTAGAAAAATAGCGCTGAAAGTAGAAGAAGAAGATTCTAGTAGGAATCGTTCTTTATCTTAATCTTTTAGAAAAACCTTACTAATCTCTAGACTGCCATCATTATTAGCAGGTATAATATTCATAATACTACACATCATTTCATATAAATGAATATTGCGAATTTCTGGTCCAGAAAATCCAGACTTGAATGCAGGACCATGTGCAACAAAAATACCATTCATTGATTTATAATTTGGATCATAACCATGTGATCCAAATGAAGGTGAATATCCTGGTGTAATAAGACTCCAATGTTCATCTGCCAATAAAAGAATTGGTTCAATACGATCATTATCACCGTAGTGAAAATCTTTTGGAGTTTCTCCTTTTTTAAATACTTGTGTATGCTCAATGCCTATTAGAGATTGATATATCTCATCAACATTATCATTTTTTGGACGAATCTCCATAAATGGACCTCTACCTACTATTACAACATCATCTAAATTGAGATATTCAGCAATATTAATATATTTTGAAGAAGGAGTTTCGGTCATACCATGATCTGAAACGATTATTATATTTACTTCATCTAGAATATTTCTCGCTTCCAATCCATCAATCAAGTGCCCAATCGCATCATCAGCTTCTGCAATCGCTTCAATAGTCTGTGTTGCATTCGGCCCATAATCATGTCCGTTATGATCCACTGAACTAAAGTATGATGCTAAAAATGATGGTCTATCGTTTCCAGTATAATCAAGCCAACTAAGAATTTGATCCATTCGTTCTTTATTATTTGATTCTTCATTATATACATAATATTCTGATGGACGGATACCCATGATCTCAGCATCAGACATCGGCCAAAACATAATCATTGCTCTTTTAGCTTGTTTTTCAACAGTAACCCAAACTGGTTCAGCGTTAATCCATCTACCATCCTGAGCGGCTGTACTTCCTGCTCCTATATAAAAAGGTCTTTTGCCAAATTTGGTTGTATCTGGATCATAGAAATAGTTTGAAATAATACCATGATTAGATGGATAATTTCCTGTAACGATGCTTATATGGTTAGGAAAAGTTTTGCTTGGATAAACTGTTTTTAATCCATCTGCTTTTGAACCATTAGCAATAAGTCGATCAAAGTTTGGAGTATCTATTTTATCAAAATAATCCCACCTAAAACCATCAATGGATATTAAAATTAGTGGACTAGTTGGTTCTCCATAATTAGATAATTCTACCCCAGAATATTTATGATAATTTGTATTATTGCATGATATAA
>CAZSGU010000021.1:7231-13641 GCA_964606555.1 uncultured bacterium
TTCTCTTCTACCAATCCCATATATCTTTCTGTCCATATTGTGTCATATAATAATGGATCCACGTTCGGAGCAATTGAAACACCTGCTTTAAAATAATCGCTTGCAAGAGTCATGCACATGTTGGTTAAATAGCCTCCTCCACTCCATCCCCAAACACCAATATTATCACCATCAACATAAGGAAGGCTTTGAAGATATTTTGCAGCTTCTATGTGGTCTTTTACAATGTATTTTCCATAGTCACCATAGGCCATATCTTTAAAGGCTTTTCCTCTACCACCTGTCCCTCGATTATCAAAGGAAAAGATGATAAATCCTCTTTGAGAAAAATATTGGTGAAAAACATGATTACCCGCACCCCATCTGTTGTTTACCATTTGGGATCCTGGACCACCATAATTGTAAAGAATCACAGGGTATTGTTCCATGGAATCAAAATTGTGTGGAAGAGTGATGATTGCATTCAAACGCTCTCCGTCATCTGTAAACAGATTCATTAAGCGTGGATAGGTAAATCCATATTCATCAAATTGGGTACGATCTGTCTCTGCAAGCATACGTTTTGATGTCCCAGAATTGCTTCTCAAAATAGTTTTGGATGGAGTAGTAAAATTAGAATAAGAATCGATAAAAAAGTTTGTAGTTGGTGAAAAATTGGCTGAGTGAGTCCCTTGTTCAGATGTTAAACGTTTTAATTTTGATCCATTAAATCGAACCGAATAAATATGGTTCTCAACCTCTGATTCTCTTTTTCCTGAAAAATAAATGATTTCATTTTCAATATCGATAGCATTCATTCCATTTACTTCCCATTTTCCTCTTGTAATCTGGTTAATAAATTGGCCATCAGGGCGACTTCTATAGATATGTTTGAATCCATCACGTTCGGATATCCAAATAATTTCATCATTATCAAGGATATCTATATTAAAAGTACCTGATGTTCCAAAAAAATCATAGGCATCTACCCAAGTATTATTTTTATCATTTAATACCAATGTTGTTTCATTGTTATCAATATCATATCTAAAAAATTTCAAATCATTTTGTTTGCGATTTAGTGTAGTGATATAAAAATTATCTTTGTTTTTATGCCATATAGCATTTGGAATATAATAGGTATCTTCAGGCAGTGGAATCCAAGTAATGTGTGAAGCTTCAGGTAATAACTCTGGAACAACTTCTTCTATAATTTCTTCCACTAACTCCAATACAACTTCTTCTGTTACTGGAATCTCTTCTATAATTTCCTCTTGAACCAAAAGTTCTTCCACAAACTCTTCTTCAATAGGAGCTTCAACAGTGTATGGTAATGCATTCAAATCAATGATACCAAGCTTCACCGTTGGGTTTGTCTGGCCAGCTTTTGGATAATAAATATATTTAACGACCGGATATTTTGATGCATAATCAATTAGTGGGTATTTTTCCACTTGAGATTGGTCTTCTTGCCAAAAAACAATATAATTGCCAGAAGGACTCCATCTATACGCATCATAACTTCCAAATTCTTCTTCGTATACCCATCCAAAGTGTCCATTTAGTGTTGTTTCGCTTCCATCAGTTGTCAATTGAACTTCTTCTAAATCTTCTAATGAAAACAAATAAAGATTGTTGTCATTTCTTACATAGGAAACATATTGATTGTCTGGAGAAATCTTTACATTTCTCAAACTATCAGGATTAGCAGAAACTGGAGTAATCGTATCGCTAGCAATACTATAAACATGGTAAGTACCATATGAAGAATGTCTCCATATACTAACATTATTTGTTTTGAGTAGTAATAATGTTTGGTCTTTACTAAAACTATGACTAAAGCGATCTAATTGGTCTTTTTTGATACTAAAAACTGTGGTTGTATCACCTCTAGCTAGATCATATCTATAAAAATTTTTCCCAAGAGAATCGCTATCAGAAAAATAATAGGCGTCTTGATTGTTAATCCACTGATAACTCCCAATTCTATCGTAACGGAATGTCCCTCCCATTACATCTTTGAGTTCAATAGTCTTTTCCTGAGGAAAGATAATGGTGAAAAACAATAAAATTACAATCTTGCGCATTAATAGATAATAAAGAAACTTTTAAAGAATATCACCTAAATAGTTTTGCATTCACGTATATGCTTCTATAAATTGCACTCTTATGGGAGTCATTACAAATATGCGCAGTCAAATGCAGGTAGTTATGTGGACTATCCTTGTTCTGTTTATTGTCAGTATGGCAATCGGTGGATTGGTAGGTGGTGCAAGTATTGGTGATATATTTGGCCAAAATTCTTCTGATAATATTGGTTCATTAAATGGAAAACCAATCTTGCATGAAGACTTCAATCGATTAGTATTTGATGAAATTGGTCGTATTGAATCTCAGTCTGGTGAAACTATGTCTGATGAAGATAGAGAATATGTTAGAGCAGTTGTTTGGGAAAGATTGATTCAAGATCTTTTAATTCAGGAACAAATTGAGGAAAATGAAATTGTGATTGGAGATGATGAGGTTTTATATCAACTAAAAAATAATCCTCCTCCTTTCTTACAAGCTAGTTCTGCTTTTCAAAAAGATGGTCGGTTTGATCTAGAAAGATATATGGAAGCAATTCTTAATACGGAGGGAGATGAATGGCTTCCTATTGAAGAATTTATGCGAAATATTTATCTACCAAATTATAAACTACAACAACTAATTATTCATAGTGCCTCAACAACAGAAGAAGATATTCGTAATAGTTATATACAGAGATTTGTTAACTATAATATTGAAGTACTCCATATAACAGATAAAGTGCTCGAAGAAGAAACTCCTCAACCATCGGAAAAAGAATTAATGGCAGCGTATAGTGAAAATGTTGATGACTATAAACAACCAGAAATGCGATATATGAAATATGTGAAGTGGCCTATTGTTTCTGATTACAATGATTCTCTACGTGTTCAATTAGAAGCAGGAAATCTGATACAACGTATTCATCAAGGACAAAGTTTTTCAGATATAGCAAATGCATACAGTGAAGATCCAGGAAATAGTGTAAATCCAGATTCTCTTAATGGCGGAAGGCTTGGTTGGTTTAATAAGGGCCAAATGGTCAAAGAATTTGAAGAAGCAGCTTTTAGTGGTCAAATAGATGAGGTAATTGGTCCTATTCTAACACAATTTGGATATCATATCATTAAAATCAACAATAAAAGAACAGTAGAAGATGGAGAAGAGCAGGTAAATGCATCACATATCCTACTAACGGTTACACCAGGTAAAGATACAGAAAATAAACTACGAAATTTATCAAGTATCTTTTCTTTAGAAGCTAAAGAATATGGATTTTTTGATTTAGCAGACTCTCTCAACATGGAAATAAATGATGCAAACGGGGTTCAAAGAGCGTCTATATTTATAGAAGACATTGGGGTAGCGAGAAATGCAGTACAATTTGCTTTTAGTAGTGAAGAAGGTGAAGTGTCTGAGTATGTAGAAAATGATAATTATTTCCTTGTATTTTATCTGGATTCAATCTCACCATCAGAGACAATGTCATTTGAAACTGTAAAAGAAAGTTTGATAGAAGAATCTATTGTTGATATAAAAAAGAAACAAATTGAAGAAATTGCAAATAATCTTTTAATAGACAAGGAAAATGTCAACTTATCTGACTTAGCAGAAACATATCCTAATTTTGAATATGTGGAAGAAGCAACAAGCACTTTGATTGGCAGTTTTACATCTATTGGAAAAAGTAATTATGTTTCTGGTGCATTGCTTAATGCTAAAGAAGGTGACTTTTTAGGTCCATTACCAACCATCCGAGGACAAGCTTTCATCAAGGTATTGAGTATAGATGAAATCAGTGAAGAAGACTTTAATGAAAAGAAAGAATCACTAAAATTTAGTTTAATTATCCAGAGACAGAATTTAATATGGAGCAATTGGTTACAGGCTCTTCGAGATGATTCTGATATTGAAGATAATCGATTTGATTTCTACTAAGTTTCTCTAAAAACACCAAGTTGATTATATCTTTCTATCCTAGAAGATAGATAATCTGTAATATTTTTTTCTTTTAACAAATTTATTTCATCTACTATAGTTTTCTTGAGAATTTCAATCATCTCATCAAAATGTCTGTGGGCACAACCTGTTGGTTCATAAACAATCATATTACATATGTTATGTTCCATTAAATCTTTAGGAGTTAATCTCAAAGCACTTGCAGCCTCTGGTGCTTTTGAAGAATCTTGCCACAAAATTGATGCACACCCTTCGGGACTGATAACAGAAAACCAAGTGTTTTCCAACATCAACATTTTATCACATAATCCAATTCCTAAGGCACCACCGCTTGCTCCTTCTCCAATAACAATTGATAATATTGGAGTTTCGATTGATGCCATTTCAATAAGATTGTTTGCAATAGCATATCCTTGTCCTCTTTCTTCTGCTGCAACTCCAGGATCAGCACCAGGAGTATCAATTAGAGTAATAATTGGTAAATCAAATTTTTCTGCCATCTTCATAATACGTAATGCTTTTCTATAGCCTTCAGGCTTCATCATACCAAAATTTCTATATAAATTTTCTTTTGTATTTCTACCTTTCTGTTGACCTATAATAACAACACGATGAGTATCTATAGTTCCAATACCAGCGACAACGGCTTTGTCATCAGAGAATGCTTTATCTCCATGTAGCTCAATAAAATCATCACACCAAGCTGATATATAATCAAGGGTATAAGGACGATTAGGATGTCTAGCTAATTGGACTGTTTGCCATGGGTTTAGATTGGAAAAAATTTCTTTTTCTTTTTCTATCCTCATATTTTTTAGTTGATCTAGTTTCTCCGATTCAGAATCAATAGAAACTAAATTTCGAATTTCATCATCAAAATCCTTCAGAGGTTTTTCAAAATCTAAATAATGTTTCTTCATTTATCTTTTTAACCTAAACAATCTCCAAAAACCAAACAACCATACTTTTAAAATTGCTTCTATTACAACAGATTTATCCATCTTGGATTCTCCAACAGTACGATCCGTAAAAGTTATTGGATGTTCTTTGATTTTACAATTTTTTTGAAATGCACGAAATGATGTTTCAATCTGGAAACAATATCCTTGGGATGAACATTCATTAAAATTTATGAGGTGCAATGTATCGCTTTTCCAAGCTTTAAATCCAGCTGTTAAATCTTTAACAGGTACACCTGTAATCAATCTAGCGTACAGATTAGCAAAATAACTTATATACAGACGACGTACTGGCCAATTTATCACCCTTAGTCCTCCATAATATCTGCTACCTATTATTAAATCATTTTCTGATAAAAGTGCAAACATATGAGGAACTTCTTTTGGATCGTGTGACAAATCTGCATCCATTTGTAAAATCAAATCATAATTATGTTTTAATGCCCAATTGAATCCAAATACATATGCAGAACCTAATCCATCTTTTTTCGGTCTTGTTTTGACAATAACAGAGTCTTGATAATGGCTTCTTACTAAGTCCCCTGTTCCGTCAGGAGAGTTATCATCTACAACTAATATATCCAGGCTTATATCCAATGCTAAAAGCATATCAATTGTCTTGACAATGTTTTTTGCTTCATTGTATGTAGGAAGTATAACTAATCGTTTCATTGCTTAACCTTAAAAGTTCTAGCAATCAAATCCATTTGTCTGATGTAGAATGCTTTTTTTCCTCCTGGATTATATACCAAATAAGTAATATAAAAGGTTCTATCTGATTCGTCATCGTAGAAAAGATGACCCTGAAAAGGGCCTCCTTTAGCTCCTTCAATAGATTCCCACAATCCTGATACTTTATAAGCAGCATCTTCCATATAGTCATCAACCCAATCAATTGCTAAAAAATCACTATTATATTGAATTGATTTAAAATATTCTTCGGGAAAATTATTTGCTAATTCGACTGCAGTTTCTTTTGAAAAATGGTTTCCTTCTATCCAATAAATTGCTAACCATCTAAAAGGCATTTCTTGTCCAATCCACACAAAGTCAGCTTCATTTCTAATGATCTCCCATCCCCAAGGCAAATTAATGTTCCAACCATAGCTTTCTAATAACATTGATTCTTTATCTTCTTGATGTTGCGCTTCTAAAAGATATTGGGATTGTTTTTTACTAAAATTTGCATTGTATTGTGATTTAATCCATTCACCATTATCTAAAAAATACTCTTTAATCGAATCTGAATCAGAACCACTTATAATCATGAATAATTGATTCTTAGCAAATTGGTCTTGAGATAGAATAACCGAGCTCCCCTCAAGTGTTTGGTTAAATTTTTTAGTACCCAACAAATTTTTCACCAGTTTAGTTGCAGGATTTAATTCAAAATCACCAATTGATGCAATAATTAAGTTGGTTTGTGTCTTTAATGCTTGATAATTG
>CAZSGU010000022.1:0-13526 GCA_964606555.1 uncultured bacterium
TCTATTTTTTATATTATTTTTTTGGCAACACCCTCATTTTTACTCAATTGCATTTGTACACAAAGAAGATTATGCAAGAGCAGGTTTAAAAATGTTGCCTGTTATTGATAATGGCAAAAAGACAGTCCTGCATATTTTTATGCATGCTTTAATATTAATACCTGTATCAACTTTACCATTCTTTTTTGGTATTTCAGGAAGAATATATCTTGTAGGTGCTTATTTGTTAAGTAATATATATATGTTGTGCTGTTTACCTTTTATCCTTCAGCAAAATGAACAAAATGCAAAGCTAATTTTTAAAACGTCTCTATATTATTTTGTATTATTATTTTTTATAATACTTGCTGATGTAAGATTTTAAGAATCTAGTTTTTCAATTCTTTTTTGATGTCTTCCGCCTTCAAATTCAGTAGAAAGCCATAGTTTAATTACATTTATAGCATGTTCTGGTTCTATAAATCGTGCTGCCAATGATAATATGTTAGCATTATTATGTTGTCTTGATAATGAGATTATTTCATCTGGACCACCATAGAAAACTGCTGCTCTTACTCCTTTATATCGGTTAGCAGCCATTGCTTCTCCTTGTCCAGAACCACCAAAGATAATACCCATTGCATTATTATTTTTAGATACAAATTCTGCTGTAGGATTAATGAAATCTGGATAATCATCAGCTGAATCATATTCATATGCTCCAAAATCTTTAACTTCATATCCATTTTCTTCCAAGAATTTTTTCACAACTTCTTTAAGTTCAATTCCTGCATGATCTGTTCCTAATGCAATAATCATCTTAAATATCCCTTAATTTTTTTTGTAATAGCATCTTTTGTAAAATTTAACTTATGTGCTACATCTTTTCCTGGTGCAGAGTGCCCAAATTCATTAATTCCAACTGTTAATCCATTTTTTCCTACAAATTTTTCCCAGCCTGTTGTAGTGCCTGCCTCTATTGAGATTCTTTTTTCACAATTATAAGAAAGAATTTCTTCTTTATAGTCATCAGGTTGTTTTTCAAACAATTCCCAACAAGGAATATTCACAACTTTTATTTTTTCTTCTAACGATTCTACAATCGACAATGTTAAACTTAATTCAGAACCAGTAGTAAATATAATTGCATCTGGATTGTCATGATTGATAATCGTATATGCACCTTTTTTTACTCCAGCTTTAATACTTTCACTATCAAGATTGCTTAAAGGAAGTTTTTGTCTGGTCAGCAAGATAGCACTAGGGTTTGTATTGTTTCCCATGATGGTTTCAAAACAAAATTGTGTTTCTACCGCATCTGCAGGTCTAAATACCATTAAACCTGGAATCAATCTTAATGACATAATGTGTTCTACAGGTTGATGTGTTGGCCCATCTTCACCGACAAATATTGAATCATGTGTGAATTCATATAAGACATGTAATTTTTGTATGGCTGATAATCTAATTGCTGATTTAACATAGTCACTAAATACTAAAAATGTTCCACCAAAAGGAATGAGTCCACCATAAAGAGAAATTCCATTTAGAATTGCACCCATTGGAAATTCTCTCACTCCAAATGCAATATTTCTTCCATTAGGATTTTCTGATGAGAAATCTCCATATGTATTTGCAAAGTTTGTTGTACAGTTTGACCCATCTAGATCAGCAGATCCTCCAACAATTTCTGGAATATGTTGTGCCATCTCATCTAATGTCATGCCAAATGCTTTTCTGGTGGCTATTACTTCATTACCAAAATCAATATTTGGCATTTTCTCTAGTTTGTTTTTTATGTCTAAATTTGAATTATCACAATCAACTGGTATTTTCTCAGCAAAATTTCTTTGGAAATATTCTTTTATAACATCAGGACAGTAGAAATCTTCATTTTCAGGTAAACCTAGATTCTTTTTTGTCATCATAATCTCTTCTGGACTAAATGGAGCACCATGTGATGCACTTTTATTCTCCATAGAATGACTTCCTTTTGCAATAATAGTATTTCCTATAATAATGCTTGGTTTAGTTGTCTTTTTTGCTTTGTTTATAGCATTTCTAATATCATTATGGTTATGTCCATCTATTTCTTGGACATCCCAATTCATTGATTGAAATAATTGAACATAGTCTGTGGAATCGCATCGATTAGTTTCACCTGCTATTTGTATGTTATTTTTATCATAAAACATGATTAATCGCGATAGATTCCAGTGACCTGCAAGCGATGCAGCACCTAATGCTATTGGTTCTTGTAAATCTCCATCTCCGACAAGAATATATGTATGCTGTTTGTTATCTCTTCGTAGCATTGTTTCTGCTACTGCCATTCCAACACCCATTCCTACTCCTTGCCCAAGAGGACCAGCATTTGCATCCACTCCAGGAGTTTCAATCTCTGGATGACCAGGAGTTCTACTATCAATTTGTCTAAAGTTTTTTAAATCTTTCATATCCAAGATATCAGAAAGGTAAAGAAGTACATATAAAAGCATGCATGTATGTCCAACTGACAATACAACCCTATCTCTTGATTGAGCATCAGGATTATTGGCATCAAACATTAAAAATTCTGAATATAAAATATATGAAAAATCAGCAAGCGACATTGGTCCACCAGGATGTCCAGAGTTTGCTTTTCGCACTCCATCTATTACAAGCCCTTTAATTATATTAACAGTAAAGAGATCTTGTTCTTCTTTTTTCCAATCATTAAAGCTGTCTATAGATTGATAATTCATATTTGACTCATCTTATTTATTACTTCAGTTGGATTTTCTGATTGAAATACTTCAGATCCTGCAACCAGTATATTTGCTCCTGCATCAATGACATCTTTAGCATTGTGTAATTTTACTCCACCGTCTATCTGTATAGATACCTGATTTACTAGATTATTTTCCGTAATAAATTGGTGAACTTCCTGAATCTTCTTTAACGATTCTGGTATAAATTTTTGTCCAGCAAACCCCGGTTCTACAGACATTACCACTACGTAATCAATAAGGTCCATATATTTTTTAATAATCTTAAAAGGAGTTTTAGGTTTAATAGCAATCCCGCATAACAAATTAGCACGTTTAATTGTATTTATTATAATCTTTGGAGGGAATGTAAATCGTGACTCTGATGCTTCAATATGGAATGATATACCATCAGCACCTGCATTAATAAATGAATCAATCATTTCGAATGGATTGCTAACCATCAAATGAACGTCGAAGAATAATTTTGAATGTTTTCTGATATTTTTAACAATATCAGGCCCAAAAGATAGATTTGGAACAAATTGTTGATCCATAATATCAAGGTGAAGCCATGTTGCACTAGAATTATTACAATAATCTAATGCTTTTTCTAGATTAGAAAAATCTGCTGCAAGCAATGAGGGTGCAACTACAATTTTTTGCTTATTTTCTATCCCCATAAAGGTAAATACATATTACAACTTAATTTTTTCCAAAAAAACGAATTGTTGAAATAAAGTGTAGGTTTTTTTACTTTTACAGACCGACTGGTCGGTTTATGAATAAAGATACACAAGATCGAAAAAAAGAACAGATTTTATCATCTGCTCTCACCGTCATGACTAGCAAAGGTTATTTTGGTAGTACTATGGATGATATTGTAAAAGAATCCAAAATGAGCAAAGGAGCTATTTACCACTATTTCAAGTCTAAGAAAGAAGTGTATTTAGCAGTAATTGACTATTGGGAAAGAAAATATACAACTATTCTTGGTCAAGAGATTAATGAACAAAAAAGTTCATTAAATGCATTAAAAAAATTATTCAAAACATTTGCAAAACAATTAGAAAAAGATCCAACTCCTTTTCAATGTTTATCAACGTTTTGGTCAATTTCCCGTCATGATGATGATTTTAAGAAATCAATGCAAAAAGTTTACAATCGTTTTCAAAAATTTGTTGAATTAATTATAATTCAAGGTATTGAAAATAAAGAATTCAAAAAAGTTAATCCAAAAATTGCTTCTTTATCGTTAATTCTAAATATTGAAGGAATTTTTTGGTTTACTCTTTATGATACAAAATCTGTAAAAGCTTCAAGTTATATTGATACAATTTCAGATCATATTTTAAACGCATATACAATAAACAAGGAATAATTCATATGTCAGAACAAGAAAATGTAACAACAGCAAGTGAAAATAAAACCACAGATAATTCAAAAGACAAAACAAATGGATTAGCAAATGGTGGAATGTCTAATCTTAATATGATTAAATCTGGTGGTAGATTTTTAGTTACAAGAGTAGGTGAGAATAAGATTTTTTGTAAAGAATCATTTTCGGATGATGAGAAGGCTATTTATGAGTTAATGTCAGATTTTGCTGAAAATGAATTATTACCAATAGCTCACGATAAACTAGAAGAAAAAAATGAAGAGCTAGTTCGTAAACTGTTAAAGAAAATGGGTGAATTAGGATTATTAGGAGTGGATGTTCCTGAGAAATATGGTGGTTCTGCTATGAGTAAAACAGGAATGTGTATTCTAGCTGAAGGAATTGCTAAAGGCGGCAACTCATCTTTTGCTACTGTTTGGAGTGTTCAGACTTCTATTGGAAGTTTAGGAATTATTTGGTATGGAAATGATGCACAAAAAGAAAAGTGGCTTCCTGGAATTTGTACTGGAGAAAAAATTGCTGCATTTGGATTAACTGAACCTGAAGCTGGATCTGATGCTACTAATTCAAAAACTACAGGTGTATTATCTGATGATGGTAAACACTATATAGTCAATGGTCAGAAAATTTTTATTTCTAATGGAGCATGGGCAGATGTATTTACAGTTGCACTTAAGATTGATGGAAAATTTTCATCTATTGTTATTGAAAAAGGTACTCCTGGGTTTGAGATTGGTGCAGAAGAAAAGAAAATGGGGATGCATGGATCTTCTACGGTACCATTGTATTTCAAAGATTGTAAAGTTCCCGTTGAAAATCTACTTGGTGATGTTGGTGAAGGTGCAGGTCCAGCATTTTGTGGATTAAATATTGGAAGATTTAAACTTGGAGCATCTGCTATTGGTGGTCAAATGCTTGGAGTCGGAGAAGCAGCAAAATATGCTAAAGAGCGAAAAGCTTTTGGCCAGAGTATTGCAAATTTTGGTTCCATAAAAGAAAAACTTGGTGATTGTGTAATAAGAACATATACCTTAGATAGTATGTGTTATAATACTATTGGACAACAAGAAGATGCAATTAGTGATTTAGATGAAAGTGATCCTAATTATTATGTTAAACAAGGAGATACAACTGAGAGATTTATTGCTGAAAATTCTATGGTTAAAATATACGGTAGTGAGGGAAGTAGACAAGTTGTCGATCATTGTTTACAGATTTTTGGTGGATACGGTTTCATCGAAGAATATCCTATGGCACGTGCATATCGTGATGAACGTATTAATCGCATCTGGGAAGGAACAAACGAAATTAATAGAATGCTTTGTGGAAGAGATATAATTACAAAAACTCTTACTGGAGAACTAGGTTTTAGAGAATATCTTGCCCATGTAAATGATTATTGTTCCAATGGTGTTGATAGTGGGTATGTTGGAGATTATAAAGCAGAAGTAGAGTGTGTTGAAGCATCAAAAGCTATTTACGCATTGGCACTGAATGAAGCTCTTAGCAAATATGGTCAGGATATCGGTATTGAACAAGTCTTGATGGAAAATCTTGCCGATATTTTAATATTTTCTTATGTAGCAGATAGTACATTAACTAGGGTACTTCAAAATAACTATAAAGCTGATGAATTACCTGGTCTTTGTGCACAAGCATATGTTGCTGAAAACGGTATGAAAGTTATGGGATATGCTCGAAAAATATTTAATAGTATCTTTGATAGCAATATTCCAAAAGATGTTCAAGATAAGCTTGATAAATTGGGTACAAGATTAACCATGAATACCGATACTATTAAAATAAAGAAAATTATTGGAGAAAAAACTGTAGAAGTAGGCGGTTATCCGATTAAAAATTTTTAAAAAGGAGTTTAGAAAATGAATAAAGCTGTTATTGTTGATGGTGTTAGATCACCTATAGGGACCAAGGGAAGTGCATTAATTGGTACTAGACCTGATGAAATTGCTGCTCAGGTTATTAAAGGATTATTAAATCGTAATGAAAATTTAGATGTTAATGCTGTTGAAGATGTATCATTGGGATGTGCTTTCCCTGAAGGGCCTACTGGCATGTTGGTTGCTAGGGGTGCTTCAGTTTTAGCTGGTATCCCAGATACTGCCGCTGCAAATGTTATTAACAGATATTGTGGTTCAGCAATGACTTCATTGCATCTGATAAGTAGCGCTATCGAAGCTGGCGATATTCAAGTGGGTATTGCTGGTGGGGTTGAAGATATGTTTACAATTCCTCAAGGTGGTTTTGCTCCTGATTTTAATGTCAAACTTGCTGAAGATGATTATTATATATCGATGGGAGAAGGCGCTGAATTGCTTGCTAGTGAGTTAAGTATTTCAAGAGAAGATCAAGAAGATTTTGCAATTAGTTCTCATGAAAAAGCATTGGCTGCTCAGGAAGCTGGTAAATTTGATAATGAAATTATCCCAATTGACTTGGAAGATGGTTCAAAGTTTGAAAAAGATAATGGACCAAAAACTCCTGATGTTGAAAAAATTAAATCTTTACGACCAGCATTCAGGGAAGATGGTACTGTGACAGCTGCTACAAGCAGTCCTTTTTCAATTGGTGCATCTGCTATGCTTCTAACGAGTGAAGAATATGCAAAAAATAATGGATTAAAAATTAGAGCTTTTGTCGAAGGAAGAGCTGTTGCAGGAGTTAACTGGAGAATGTTCGGTTCCGGTCCAGTTCCAGCTACAGAAAAAGCTTTAAAAAATACTGGTTTAACTATGAATGATATTGATATTATGGAAATTAATGAAGCATTTGCTGCTCAATCTCTTTATTGTGTGAGAAAAGCAGATTGGGATATCAATAAAGTAAATTTAAATGGCGGTGCAGTTGCTTTAGGCCATCCATTAGGAATTTCTGGTACTAGAATTATTACTACATTGTTAAATGTTATGGAACAGCAAGATAAATCAATGGGGCTTGCAACAATGTGTGTTGGAACTGGAATGGGAATTACTACAATTATTAAAAGGGGTGAATAAATGTCTGCTGGAATCAAAAAATGTGCTGTATTAGGTGCTGGAGTTATGGGTGCACAAATTGCTGGACATCTATCAAATGCTGGTGTTCCATCATTATTATTTGATATTAATGAAGAGCTAGCAAAAAAAGGAGTAGATACTTTAACAAGCTTAAAACCTGCACCTTTGTTTAGTAAAAAGAATGTATCTTTAATTACTGCATGTACATATGATAATGATTTAGAAAAACTAAGTGATTGTGATCTTATTATAGAAGCAGTAGCAGAGAAAATTGAGATCAAACATGATGTGTATAAAAAATTGTTACCCCATTTAAAGAAAGATGCAATTTTAACATCAAATACATCAGGTATTCCTTTAGCAAATCTTGTTGAAGTGCTCCCTGATGATGTTCAAGAAAGATTTCTTATTACTCACTTTTTTAATCCTCCTAGATATTTAAAGCTATTGGAATTGGTCAAAGGAGACAAGACAGCTGATGATATTTATGATACGGTAGCTGATTTTGGAGAAACTGTATTAGGAAAAGGTATTGTCCATGCAAAAGATACTCCAGGGTTTATCGGAAATAGACTTATTAATGCAGGTGGTAGACTTGTTCTGGAGAAAGCATTAGAAATGGGATTATCAGTTGAAGATGTAGATGCACTTAGTGGAACTTTAGTTGGTAATGCAAAAAGCGCATATTTTAGAACTCAAGATATTGTTGGTTTAGATACGGCTCTTAATGTATCCAATAATATGTATGAAAGAGTTACAACAGAAAGTGAAGAAGAAAGACAAAAATTTAAGGCACATGAACTTCTAGTAAAACTTGTTGAAGATGGAAGATTAGGTCAAAAAACGGGTTCAGGATGGTATAAGAAAGAAGGAAAACAGATTCTTTCATTAGATTTTGATACTATGGAATATACGCCTACTAAAAAGAGTAGATTTGATACAATTAGAGTAGGAAAAGGTATTAAAAATCTGAGAAAAAGATTAGAAGCAATAACATTCTTAGATGATAAAGGAGCAAAATTTTTATGGGAATGTAATGCTCCAATGTTAACCTATACTGCAGAAATGATTCCAGAAATTGCTGATAGCATTATTGAGATTGATAATACTATGAAATGGGGTTTTACAAGACAAATAGGAACATTTGAATCTTGGGATGCTATTGGCGTTGAAAGATCTGTTGAAAAAATGAAAGCAGAAAATAGAAAAGTCCCTGCTTGGGTTGAAGAAATGCTTGCTTCAGGAAGAAAATCATTTTATGAAACTAAAAATGGAAAAATGACTTATTGGTGTCCACTAGAAAAGAAAGCATTGGAATATAAACCAAGTAAAAAGACATTAAATCTCAATTTATATAAGAATTCTAAGCATACTTTGAAAAGAGACTGGAGCGCCAGTATTCATGATATTGGAGACGGTGTATTAAATGTAGAATTTCATTCTATCTTTGTTCCACAAATGAATCCTATTGATCGATCAATGGTTGAGATTATGTCTCATGCTATGGATTTACTTGACACTGGGAAATATAAAGGGCTTGTTATTGGTCACCAAGGAGATAATTGGTCTGCAGGAGCAAATGTCAATGATTTTAAGATAGCTATAGATACAGATAATCTAGATTTAATGGAGGTTGGTACTAAACAAATGCAAGATTTAACTCAAAGAGTTAGACATTCAAAGCATCCAGTAGTTGCTTGTCCATTTAATTTCGCATTGGGTGGCGGTTTAGAGTTTTATGCTTGTTCCAATCATTCAGTTGCATCCGGAGAGCTTTATGCTGGTTTAGTTGAAGCAGGTGTAGGACTTGTACCTGGTGCAGGCGGCCATTTAAGAGTAATTCTTAATTTGCTTGAAAATAATGATGCTAAAAATGTTAATATGCTTATTGCTAGAAAAGCTGTTGAAGTAATTAATCCATTAAGTGTATCTCGAAGTGCGACTGATGCAGTAAAGAAAGGCTTTCTTAGAAAAAGTGATACCATATCAATGAATTCTGATCACTTATTAGCAATTGGAAAGCAAAAAGTTCTTGAAATGAGTGATAATGGTTATAAACCTCCAAAATATAGAGATGATTTAACGATGCCTGGAATGCCTCTCAGAACAATGGTCCAAGTAAATACTAAAATGATGAGAGCACAAGGTAAAATATCTGAACATGATGAATTCATTGCTTTAAAGACTGCTGATATCATCAGTGGCGGTAAGAAAGGTGGTATTATGTCAAAGGTTGATGAACAATATATATTAGATATTGAAAGAGAAGCTTTTATGTCTTTAGCTGGTGAAACTAAGACCCAAGAACGTATTAATCACTTTTTAAAAACTGGTAAACCCCTCAGAAACTAGATTTTTTATTAAGATTTCTTTTTCAAAAGAATCACGTTTTTTGTAAATTCTGCACCAAAATCTAATCACTAGAGGATAGGAAAATATGGTAAAATGGTCCAAAAAAGCATTCGTTAATCACATAAATAAAACATGTGAAAATGATGTAGCTATGATATGTTTAGAGTTAATTGATTTTTCGGAAAAAACATCAGATGAACTATCATGGGGTACAGGAGACGATTTTGGAACAATGACATATAGATGTAATTCTGATCATGGATTATTACCATTATTTAGATTATCATCAAACGGAAAGATCAATCTTCAACTAAATTTCTTAAGAAGTAAAAATTTACACAAACAAGTTCTTCAAGATATGATTATTAAATTTGAATCTAATTTTTTAAGAGATTATGATCAAGAATCCTATCCTTCTGATTCTTATGAGCCATTAGAAGATTTAATCTGTACTAATAAACAATTGCATTCATTCATGAAAACTATTGAAGGATGTACTTACAGATTAAAGCAATAAATGAATCTTAAAGTAAAATCAAAAAAGATAAATGATTTCACTTATGAACTTTCTATCTCTGTTGCATGGAAAGATATTAAGAATGATTTTGAATCTTCTAAGAAAAAAGTCGCAAAAGAAACAAAAATATCTGGTTTTAGAAAAGGCAAAATTCCAGAAAATATTCTTATGTCCCAATATTTACCAAATGTTGAATTAGCATTCATACAAGATTTTTGTGAAAAATATTATATTTTATCTTTACAAAAAGAAAAATTAAATCCCATTAACCAAGCCAATTTGAAAGATATTGATTTTTCATATGAAAATGATCTTTCTTTCAAAGCTGAATTTGAAATAGAGCCTAAAATTTCACTTCCCAGATTTAAAAAGGATATGGTTTCTGTAGAAAAAGTGAATTTCATTTCTAATGATAAAGAAGTTGAAGATACAATTAATAATATTTTAATGTCACAAAGCGAAATTAAAAAAATTGATAAAGGATCTGAAGATGGAGACTTTATGCTAGCTGACTTTCAAGAAATTGATTCTTCTGGTATTTCTATTATAGGACAAAAAACTGAGAAAAAATTTATTGCTATTGGACAAGAACCTATTACTGGAGCAAATAAAGAAGTTTTATTAAACAAGAATGTTGGAGACGAAGTTAGGGTGAATATTGATTCAGAAAATGGTAATAAAATTTTTAAAGTTTCAATTCATTCTATTGAAAGAAGAATTCCACCCAAATTAGATAAAGATTTTGTTAAGAAAGTAGATCCAAATTGTGATGGTGTTGATCAATGGAAAACAAATATTAAAGAAAGTATTCAAAAAGAATATGAAAAAAAATCTGAAGAAATGTTGAATTCTGGAGTAATTGATCAATTTATTAAAATGGTTAATCCTATTCTTCCTCCTTCTATGTTTGATTCATATCTAGAAAATATTGTTAATGAAGTTAAGGCAAGTCCGCAAGGAAATAATCTTGATGACAATACAATAAAAGAACAATATAAGACTTTTGCTGAGAATAATTTAAAATGGTTCTTAATGAGAAAGACAATTATTCAAGATTTGAAATTTGAAATCAACAATGATGAAATAGAAACTTTTATTGCTAATGCTATTAAAAATAATCAAGATCAAAAGACTGAAATTGAAAGATTTTATAAAAAAGAATCTAATCGAAATAAGTTATCAGATGATCTTCTTGATAGCAAAGTACTAGATTTATTAAAGGAAAATTCAAAGATTGTGGAAAAAGATATGGAAACTTCTGATCTACACCACAGTCATAATCACTAATAATTAAATGGAAAAATTTACTGGATTAATTGGCATATTTACTTTGTTGGGTATTGCTGTTCTTTTGTCCAACAATAGAGAAAAAATTAATTTGCGCACTGTTTTTTCAGGAATAGCATTACAATTTGTCCTTGCTTTTTTTATACTTGGTACTTCATTTGGTGAACCTATTTTTAGGGCTCTAGATAATGCTATTACTACGCTAGTTAGTTTTTCGGATGCTGGTAGTACTTTTCTTTTTAGATCTTATATTTCTGATACTTATCATCCATCTTTAGAAAATTTTGCATTTCGTACATTACCAACAATTATCTTTTTTTCAAGCTTAATAAGTGTCTTATATCATTTTGGAATAATACAAAAAATTGTAAAAATGTTTGCAAAAATATTTCAAAAAACAATGTTTATTAGTGGAACAGAATCACTAAGTGTTTCGGGGAATATTTTTCTTGGTCAAACAGAAGCACCATTAATGGTAAAACCATTTGTTGATAAAATGACGAAATCAGAATTAATGGCAGTCATGACAGGAGGATTTGCTACAGCAGCTGGAGGAATTTTAGCTATTTATGTTAGTTGGTTATCGGATATTCCAGGTATTGCTGGTCATTTATTAACTGCTTCGGTAATGTCAGCACCCGCTGCTTTAGTAATAGCAAAGATTATTTATCCAGAGGTTGAAGAGTCTAATACTATGGGCGATGTAAATATTGAAATTGAACAGACTACTACCAATGCAATGGAAGCACTTGGGAATGGTGCTACTACTGGTTTAAAGTTAGCAGCCAATATTGCTGCTATGCTTATTGCGTTTTTATCATTTGTGGCGATGATAAACTATCTATTGTTATTTCTAGGAACATCGATGGAGGCTATTTTTGGTTTTCTTTTTAAACCATTAGCATGGACTATGGGAGTTCCGTGGTCAGAAGCTGGTGTCTTAGGTACATTGATGGGTAAAAAAATTGTTCTGACAGAGCTGATTGCTTATGGCGATTTACAACAAGTATTAGCCGAGGGACTTATATCTGAAAGAACAGCTATTATCGCAAGTTATGCTCTATGTGGTTTTGCAAATTTTGGTTCTATCGGTATACAATTAGGAGGAATTGGTGCAATGGCTCCTAATCGAAGAGGAGATCTTGCACGACTAGTTACAAAGGCAATGATAGGTGGCGCTTTAGCATCTTGGTTAACTGCAACAATTGCAGGTATACTTTTATAGTCAGAAAATAACCCAAATTTTTTTTATTTTTTACTTGGTAATCTCTCTCAATAATAATAATTTGCGAGGCTTTGCGTAAAAAATCGTTACGCATACTTTTTTAGATATTTGAAAATTTGATATATGTAGAACCTTTGTCTTTTAATCCTGTAGTTAGACAACAAACTTAAAATAAATATTACAATTGAGAGTTTGATCCTGGCTCAGGACGAACGCTGGCGGTGTGCTTAACACATGCAAGTCAAGGAGAACTTTATCTTCGGATAAATATTAAACTGGCGAACGGGTGAGTAACGCGTAAATAACTTGCCTCAGAGATTGGGATAACATTGGGAAACCATTGCTAATACCAAATAATGCAGCGGGCCCTTCGGGGCATTTGTTGTTAAAGTAGGCTTCGGCTTACACTTTGAGATAGGTTTGCGTCCGATTAGTTTGTTGGTAGGGTAATTGCCTACCAAGGCGAAGATCGGTAGCTGGTCTGAGAGGATGATCAGCCACACTGGAATTGAGATACGGTCCAGACTCCTACGGGAGGCAGCAGTGAGGAATTTTGCACAATGGGCGAAAGCCTGATGCAGCAACACCGCGTGATTGATGAAGTTTTTAGGAATGTAAAAATCTGTCGTAAGGGAAGAAATGTTTCAAATGTTAATACCATTTGTTATTGACGGTACCTTACAAGAAAGGACCGGCTAACTTCGTGCCAGCAGCCGCGGTAATACGAGGGGTCCTAGCGTTGTCCGGATTTACTGGGCGTAAAGGGTACGTAGGCGTTTTAGAAAGTTATGTGTTAAATACTTTAGCTTAACTAAAGAAGTGCACATAAAACTATTAAAATAGAGTTTGAGAGAGGAACGCAGAATTCATGGTGGAGCGGTGACATGCGTAGATATCATGAGGAAAGCCAAATGCGAAGGCAGCCTTCTGGCTCAAAACTGACGCTGAGGTACGAAAGCGTGGGGAGCGAACAGGATTAGATACCCTGGTAGTCCACGCCGTAAAC
>CAZSGU010000023.1:0-11584 GCA_964606555.1 uncultured bacterium
TCTTTTCTTTCATCTCAACTTCGGTAGCTGCACCAACATTTAATACAGCAACACCACCAGATAATTTTGCAAGTCTTTCTTGTAGTTTTTCTTTATCATAATCAGAAGTTGTTTTTTCAATCTGGACTCTAATTTCATTAACTCTGGCTTTGATAGCATTCTTTCCTCCACTACCATTTACAAGAGTTGTGTTATCTTTATCGCTAACGACTTTCTTACAAGATCCTAGATATTCTAGTGTAGCATTTTCTAATTTATATCCTTGTTCTTCAGATATAACAGTTGCTCCAGTTAAAATAGCAATATCTTCGAGCATTGCTTTTCTTCTATCACCAAAACCAGGAGCTTTAACTGCAAGCACTTTAAATGTTCCTCTTAATTTATTCACAACTAGAGTTGCAAGCGCTTCTCCTTCAATATCTTCTGCAATAATAAGAATAGGTTTACCAGCTTGAACAACTTTTTCAAGCAATGGTAATAAATCTTTCATATTACTAATCTTCTTATCATGAACTAAAACATATGGATCCTCTAAATCGGCTTCCATTGAATCAGAATTAGTCACAAAATATGGAGAAAGATACCCTCTATCAAATTGCATACCTTCTACAAATTCAAGGTATGTTTCAGCAGTCTTAGATTCTTCAACTGTGATTACACCATCTTTTCCTACTTTATCCATTGCTTCAGCAATTTTTGATCCAATTTCTTGGTCATCATTAGCTGAAATAGTAGCAACTTGTGCAATTTGATTTGAGTCAGGAATATCTTTTGATATTTTTGAGAGAAATTCAATTACATTATCCTTTGCTAAATCAATGCCTTTTTTAATTTCCATTGGATTAGCACCAGCTGTAACATTTTTTAATCCTTCAGCAATAATAGATTGGGCCAAAACTGTAGCAGTAGTTGTACCGTCTCCGGCAATATCAGAAGTTTTTGAAGCAACTTCTCTTAACATTTGTGCACCAACATTTTCGAGTTGATCTTCTAAGTCAATTTCCTTTGCAACCGTCACACCATCCTTGGTTACAGTAGGTGCACCAAATTTCTTTTCAATAACAACATTTCTGCCCTTAGGTCCCAAAGTAACCCTAACAGCATTTGCTAATTTATCTACACCTTTTTTTAATGTTGCACGTGCTTTTGTATCATATGCGATTTCTTTAGACATTTAATCCTCCTTAAAGTACTGCTAGAATATCAGTTTCTCTCATAATAAGCAATTCCTTGCCTTCATGAACAATTTCAGTACCAGAATATTTTCCATATAAAACTTTATCCCCTTTTTTAACGCTCATTGGAGTAACACAGGTACAAGTCTCTTTATCACATTCTTTACCTGGACCGACAACAACAACTGTTCCTTGTTGAGGTTTTTCTTGTGCTGTATCAGGTAGAATAATCCCACTAGCAGTTTTTTCATCTGCAGCTAATGGTTCTACAACAACACGATCATCTAACGGTTTTATATTTAAAGACATTTTTCCTCCATTATTAATTTTGCGCTTGGAATGTTAATATTAATAAACAACAATATCAAACAAATTTGGAATCACTTCCCTGTACTGCCAAAACCACCTTCTCCACGATCACTATCTGATAATTCATCTACCAACTCAAATTCTATCGGAGAACTATCTACAGCTACCAACTGAAAGTATCTCTCTCCTCGCTTAATTTCATAATCTTCGGGGTATATATTATCAACCATCCCAACTAATTCTCCTCTATAGCCTGCATCAATCAATCCGATTGAATTAGCTAATCGTAATGGAGTTTTAGAAATACTAGATCGTGGAAATAAGTAATAAGCTTTATTATCTAAATTCTCACAGGCTACCTGCAAATGAATCGGTTGAGAAGAGTTTCCAGGAATTACTTGATTATCTATTACAAATAAATCTAGGCCTGCATCTCCTTGATGAAAATGAGAATGATTTTCGTATAATTCTCGAACTTTATCGCTGAATGGTTTAATTCTTATTTTCATTCTTGTGAATAACGGTACGAATTGGATATGGAATTTCAATATTCTCTTGTTGGAAACGCTTATGAAGTTTCTTAATAAATGCATTTAAAATAACATTATGATCTCCAAATTTCTTCCCTTGAAAATAAATAAAGAAATTAATACTTGAGGCAGCAAATTCTCTAAATCGAATTACCGGCTTATAATCCTTACTAACACAATCTAATTCATTGTAGATATTTTCTGCTACTTCAAGAGCTATTCTTTCTACATGATCTAAATCACTATCATAAGAAACTCCTACCTGTATAGGAACTCTAAAAGCTGCGTCCATTGAAGTATAATTTTTTGATACAGATCCAGAAAGAACAGAATTCGGAATTGATATTACATTATTTGCTCTTTCTTGTATAGTGGTATATCTCCATCCAATGTTTTTGACATACCCTTGATATCCATTACTCAACTCAACATAATCTCCTTCTCTCATAGTCTTACTTAAAAGAATATTAATTCCACCAAATAAATCTGCAAGAGTATCTTTTAACGCCAAAGAAACAGCTAAACCACCTACTCCCAATGCAGTTAGAAGAGGTGTAATAGAGATACCAAATGATTGAAGAACCACTAAAAATGCAAGTGAAAAAATAGAAACATTAATTAATCCTTTAAAAATACCAGTAGACGGAAGTGAACTATTATTCTTTGACCACAAATCTAACATCCCTAAAACTATTTTTGAAGCGGTTAAACTTATTGAGATTACTAAAAATGCAAATATTAATTTAGATGCGTAAACATTGTAAGGATCTCCAAGCTCAACATTGTTAAGTGCAATTGATAAAGAGGCTAAGAAAAACCAAAATACTATCATAGAATTAAATGCGTTTATGACAACATCATCCCCTTTAAAAGATGTTTTATCGGAAAAAGTCTTTAATCTGCTAAATAGATAGGTTTTAAAGAAGAAACCTATACACACACCAATCACAACGGTTAAAACGGGCTCTAGCCACTCTAAATAAGGTATTTCTATATTCATGGGGGTAGATTACTAATAAAAGTTTACTTCGTCAAGATAATGACAAATTTAAATTAAAGGCTCAACCCAATCATTATTTGCCTTGATTAAACTAATTAACTCATCAACTGCATCTTTACTTGAAATATTCCTCTTAATTAAATCTTTTCCTTTATAGAGAGAAATTACTCCTTTACCTGACCCAACATATCCATAATCAGCATCTGCCATCTCACCAGGACCATTTACAATACATCCCATTACAGCTATTTTTAACTGTTTTAGGTGATTTGTTTTCTCTTTTACTAATGCTGTAGTCTCTTGAAGATCAAACTTTGTTCTTCCACAAGATGGACAAGAAATATAGTCAGTTTTGAAAATTCTTGTCCTTGTATTCTGAAGAATAGAAAAACTAAGTTCATTAATTCTATCTTGATGGGTATCAGAATGTAACCACAAACCGTTTCCCATTCCTTCTAACAACATAGTACCAAAATCTATTGATGCATTAATACATAGTCTTTCAAAATTTTCTTCTTCATAATTCTTTTTAAATAAGACAGGATTAGCAATATTTTGTTCCTCAAAAAAATTGAAAATATATCTAAAATCAGCTGCACTGTCGTGAAAATCAAAGACAAATACAACATTTGTAGGCATAGAACTAATAATAGAATTAGTAATAGTTTCTTTATTTAAAGAAACAAAATTGATTACATCAGACTTATGTTCTGATTGGCGATATTCTTTAAGCGAAGGAAAATAAGGAAATTTTTCATTTTTATGATTTATCAAATGTTCTTCATAAAGATAATCAGGACCATTTCCTTCAAAAAGAACATTAGAGTTAGATATAACAACTGGAACACTATCTCCTCCAATATTGAGTATCTTTGAAGTAATTCTTTTTTGGTAATTTGATAGCCTTGAATCATTATTGCTAATTGGATTAGATATTTCAATCTTATCAATAATCTTTTTAGCGGAAGGTATTTCAAATTCTGGTTCTTCAGTAAGAGATACTCTAATTGTATCACCAATACCGTCATTAAGCAATGAACCAATTCCTAAAGATGATTTTATCCTACCATCAATCCCATCTCCTGCTTCTGTTACACCAAGATGTAATGGGAAATGCATATTTTCTTCATCCATTTTTTGGACCAATAAACGATATGCATGCACCATGACCAATGGATTGCTTGATTTCATCGACAAAACAATTTGATCAAAATGATGTTGATTACAAATTCTTAGAAATTCTAATGCAGATTCAACCATACCAAGAGGCGTATCTCCAAATCGATTCATTATTCTATCTGATAAAGAACCATGATTTGTCCCTATTCTCATAGCAGTATTGTGTTTTTTACATACTTCTATCAACGGGACGAAACGTTCTTCAATTTTGAGCAATTCATTATTATATGTCTTATCATCATATTCTTTGATCTCAAACTTTTTCCGATCCACATAATTACCAGGATTAATCCTAACTTTTTCGACAATTTTTGCGGCAGTAATTGCTGCATTAGGTGTAAAATGAATATCTGCAACTAAAGGGGTATTATACCCCTTCTTTCTCAAAATGCTTTTAATATTTTCTAGATTTTCAGCTTCTTTAATGTTTGGAGCAGTAAATCGAACTATTTCCCCACCTGCATTGATAATTCTAATGGCTTGATCAACGCTTGCATCTGTATCTAGAGTTGAAACAGTGGTCATTGATTGTATTCTAATAGGATAATCACTGCCAATCATCATATCCCCGACTTGAACATTAACAGTTTTTCTTCTCACGTCTATAAAATTTTAAAGGTTGTAAGAGATAATAACGCAAAGAGAATTCCAAGCAACCAGAAACGTACTACCACTCTTGATTCAGGCCACCCTTTTAATTCAAAATGGTGATGAAGTGGTGCCATTAAAAATAATTTTTTTGGTTTTCCATACTTCTTTTTGGTCCACCTATGATATATTACCTGTAAGATTACTGACAAAGCTTCCAAAACAAAAACTCCACCAACAATAATTAACAAAAGTTCTTTCTTTAGTAGGATTGCTAACGTTCCCAATGCAGCACCCATAGACAAAGAACCAACGTCTCCCATAAAAATTAATGCTGGTCTTGCATTAAACCATAAAAATCCAAGACAACCTCCAAAAAGAGCAGCTGCAAAAATTGTTAATTCGCTTGCCATTGGTATATAGGTAATATTTAGATAATCAGAAAAATCAACTCTACCAGATATATAAGATAGAACTCCAAATACGCTTACAGATATAGCAAGTAATCCTGTAGCCAGCCCATCAAGTCCATCGGTTAGATTCACAGCATTAGATGTCGCGGATACAACAAGAATAATGAATAATGTGTAGATAAATGGATTGAGAAAATCAATTGAAACATACTTTAAAAATGGAACAAAGGTAAAATAAGTCTTATCTATACCATCAGTAATATAAGCACCAGAATTAATAATCATAAATGAAATAAAAATACCAAGAATAGACTGGGCAATTAACTTATAACGTGCAGCCAAACCTCCAGCTTTCTTCTTGATAGATTTTAAATAATCATCATAAAAACCAACACAACCCATCCAAAGCATTGAAACGCAAATAATTTGTATAAATAGATTACTCCGATCTGCAAATATTAAGGTAGGTATTACTGTAGCAACAATAATAAGAACACCGCCCATTGTTGGTGTTCCTTTTTTTTGATGATGGCTATCTGGACCATGATCTGTAATAGATTCTCCAATCTGAAGTCTTGTAAGGTTTCGAACAATAATTGGACCAAAAATAAAACTAATCAAGAGTGCAAAAATCGCACTTGCCCCTGCACTAAATGTGATATATTCAAGTAAATTTCTTAACGGATCTAATAGTTCATTTAACATAGTTTTTAATATCTTCTGCTACCGAATCTAACCCCATACTTCGTGAACCTTTTAGTAAAACAATATCATTTTTTTCCAACAAATTACAAACCTTATTAGAAAGGGCTTCTTTACTGTTGAAATGTAAACTTAACGGAATGTTTTTACTACCATTAAAAGTATTTTCTGCTAAATCTCCATAACAAATAATAGTATCAATCTTTTCCTCGCAATAATCGGCAATTTCTTCATGAAATTTTACTTCATCTTTTCCTAATTCTTTCATATCACCAAAGACAAAAATCTTTTTTCCTTCAGTTTGATAGCTCTGGAGATTATCAATAGCAGCTTTGACAGATTCTGGATTTGCATTGTATGCATCATCTATTAAAGTGATATTATTGGATAAAAGACATACTTCTCCTCTACCTTTTGGCAAAGTAAAATCTTGTAATAGTTCATCAAACCTTACTAAATCCTCTTCTAACATAAAATCTTCGCACACCTTACAAGCAATAGAAGCATTTTTCAGAAAAACTTTGTTCTTTCCTAGAGGATGATTAACAAGACCTCGGAATGGTTCAGTTATATCTTCGTTATAGTATCCTTTTTTCGAATGAGTAAGAATAGATTTCTTTTCTTTTGTAATATTCTCAATTGAACCAAATCCTTCTAAATGAGCATCCGAAATATTTGTAATAACACCTATATCAGGTTTAACCATTGATGATAAGTATTCTATATCTCCTAATCTATTTGCACCAAGTTCCAAAACATAAACTTGAGAAGCATTATGTGGAAAAGAAAATATGCTTAAAGGGACTCCAATAGAGGTATTAAAATTGCCTTGTGTTTTAGATACATCATATCCTTTTTTACTTAAAATATGAGATATAAGATCCTTTGTTGTTGTTTTTCCATTACTACCTGTTATGGCAATAACATTTCCATCAAAATCATTCATCCATTGAGAACAAATTTTGCCGATAAATGATATAACATCATCAACAAGGAAAGTATTATGATTTTCATCTCCAGATTGAACAATAGCATAAGTTGCTCCACTAGAAAATGCTTCCTCAACAAATTCAGATCCATCAAAATTTTCCCCTTTGATTGCCAAAAATAAATCACCTTTTTTTATATCGCGACTATCCGTGCTAACTCCCTTTATTGGCAAAAGGTCACTCTTACCAATTACATCAGAAAAATATTTGCAAAATAACTGTGTTTCTAGAATATCAACTCGCATAAAAACTTTCTATAATTTTTCTATCAGAATAATGAAGTTTTTTACCATTAATCTCTTGAAATTCTTCATTGCCTTTCCCAAAAATAACCAAAATATCATCAGCATCTAGATGTTCAAGAGCAATTAATAGTCCTTTTTCACGATCATCAAATACTGTATAGATATCCTTCGAGAATCCTTTTACCACATCGTTATTAATATCATTGATATCTTCAAATCTTGGATTATCCGGTACTACATAACATTCGGTGGCAAATTGTTCAACCGCTTTAGCCATTTCTGTTCGTTTGGATTGATCTCTATTACCACCCGCACCGAACAACACTTTAATCTTTTTATTTGGATATATTTCTTTCAAAGAACTTAACATATTCACATAAGCGTCTGGAGTATGTCCATAATCAACAATAATATCTGGAAATCCTGGTTTTGATATATTTTCGTGTCTTCCACTAATATAATTACAATTATTAATCCCTTTTTCAACGATGGAAGGCTGTATTCCAAGCTCTAATGCAATTGAAGAAGCTAAAATAATATTTTCAAGGTTATATCTCCCTTTTAATTCTGAATTAATCTCTAAAGAACAATTACCTGAAACTATTGTTCCAGTAATACCATCTTGATTAACAGAAAATGTTTTACAAAAATAATCTGCTTGATCATTTTCTAGAGATATCTTCTTAGAATTTGGATAATCCTTGCAGATATCTTCTCCATACCTACTATCACTCAATACTAATGGATTATTACCATCTTTTATCAGGTTAAATAGTCTTTTTTTATCATTAAAATAATTTTCTAGTGATTTATGATAATCCAGATGATCTAGGCTAAGATTAGTAAATCCCACAGCATCAAAAGCGATACTATCCACTCGATTTTGAGAAAGTGCATGAGATGACACTTCAAGGATAGCATAATCAAATTCTTCTTTAACCGCATGATGCAGAATTTGGAAAAGAGATATAGAATCTGGAGTAGTAAGAGAAAGATTTAGATTGGTAATATCTGGAATCACTCCTAATGTTCCAACCTGAATAACTTTTTTACCATCAGCTTCCAAAATATCTTTTAATATTAAGGTAGTAGAAGTTTTTCCATTTGTACCAGTAATTCCAATTGTCTTTATATGCTTCTCAGGATTTCCATAATAATTTGCTGCAAGACACGTTAATGCTTTTCGAGCATTCTCAACTTTAATAATTCTATCAGTTTCTTCTATATCATTTGAATCAGTAATGACACAAACAGCTTCCTTATTTAACGCTTCTTTTATAAACTGATTTCCGTCGACATTGATACCTTGAATCGCAACAAAAACAAAGTTAGGTTGAACCTCTTTTGAATTAGAAGTAATCCCTGATACTTTCTCTCCTAAGATAGCACTATTTGGTTGCGCGATATTGCGCAGAATTTTCTCAATTACGATTTCGATCATAAATCGTATTTGCTTCCATTGGATGTAGATTAGTCATGGTTGGTGGCATATGCATATAACGAATATAATCGTTAATGTCTCTTTGGTTCCAAGGATCTTTAAAATAATTATCAGTATCTACAAAACCTTTTCTTGAATTGTAATAAGTAAATTTTTCAAATGAAGTATTAAAAAATCCACTTGAATATGTTTCGTTGTTCTCAAGCAACCATTTACTAGCCTCTGTCCAACCAAGTATCCCATTGTCTAGATATAATGTTGTAGCACGACCAGTAGGAAAATAAAGTCCTCTATTGTTTTTACGATCAAATCGATCATACTCTGGAGCATCTAATTCCAAAGATTCTGCAATAATATTTAGTTGTAAATATTTTTCTAAAACCTTATTCCTGTTTATATCAGCAATTAACATTAATTCTAAATCAGTCATTTCTTCACCAACAATAAATTCGAACAAGGTAGAATCGTTTTTACTTTCTTCATTAATGATTTCTTGAGAAAGAACTAAGGAAAAAATAAACAATACACTAATGTATCTAATCATCTAAGCTAACTTTCCTTCTACTTTTCTTTATCATTGATCTCTTTTTTTTGCTTTCCACTCTTCTAACTTGCGAGGCCTTAGAAGGTTTCGTGGCAATTCTTTCCACAGGAATTTTTATATCAGAAAATAAAGATTCTAGTCGATTGATAGCATCAATTTTATTTTTATTCTGTGTACGATGGGTTTGCGCAATAATGATAATATCTCCATCTTTGGATATTCTATTACGATATTTTTCTAGAAATAATTGCTTAAGATAATCTGGAACATCAGAATCATGAATATTATATCGCAATTGTACTGCGGTAGAAACCTTGTTCACATTCTGGCCTCCAGGACCCTGAGAACGAACAAATGAAAAACGTAATTCTGATTCTTTAATTTTAATCATGAATTTTCTTCCTAAATTTAACAAATATTTATGGACCAATTCACAAAACGTAAAATTTCTGTTTATGGTATTAATGGATGCCTTGATGCATTGAAATCTAGCTTGGTTGAAATTAACCAAATCTACCTTGAAACCGCATCTCCTGCATCAAAACATAAAGAACTTGAATCACTGTATTCAAAATTGCCGAAAGATAAAGTGCTTTTGGTAGATGAAGTTGGTTTTGCAAAGAAAATAGATACCAATAGAGCACAAGGAATACTAATTAAAGCACAAGTATCTGTTTTTCAAACCCTACCATTACCTAAACATAAAGATGAATGCTATGTTATCCTTGATCAAGTACAAGATCCACATAACCTAGGACAAATATTACGTATTTGTGCCGGCGGAAATGTTGATGGCGTAATTATAACCGATAAAAGCAGTGTTTCGATGACCAGTGCAGTAGCACAGGTAAGTCAAGGAGGGTTTGCAAAGATTCCTTTGTATGAAATCAACAATATTAATCAAACTATACTCCATTTCAAGGAACATGATTGCTGGATTACAAGCTTTGAAAATAATATTAATGCTCAAAATTGGTATTCCATTGATTTTCAAGGAAGAACTGTATTGATTTTTGGAGGAGAAGGTAGCGGGATTAGTAAACAAGTATTAAAGAATTCTGATTTTACTGCAACCATCCCAATGTCAAATGAAATGAATTCATTAAATGTATCTTCAGCTGTCAGTGCAATTGTGTTTGAACGATTAAGACAGATCTCTAAATAGATTATTGAGACTGAGCAAATTCTTCATTTGCTTTCCAAACACGCCAAACATTCTTATAACATATTTTTTCGATATCTTCTTCTGAATATCCTCTTTTTAATAGATGATAAATCAAATTAGGAAAATCAGAAGCATCTTTTAGATCATATGGAAGACTATCACCTACTCCATCATAATCTGATCCAAATCCAACATGATCAACACCAACCAAACTAACAACATGATCAATATGATCGGCAGCATCAGTTACATCACAAAAAATAGGATTTCTTTGAAACACTCTTTTGGCAAATGCTTCAACTTTTTCATCATCAGGTTCAAGATTATTTTTCTCAGCATATGCACTTACTCTTTCGCGATTTGCTTCTCGTTTATCTTGTGATTCTTTAGTTAAAAATGTTGATCCAAAGTTAATCTGGATTACCCCACCATTTTCAGCAAGACGTTTTATCATATCATCATTCATATTACGTTCAAAACCTGGCGTAAAATGACGACATGAAGAATGGGAAGCAATTGCAGGAACTTTTGTCACATCCATTACTTGATAGAAGGCATTATCTGATACATGAGAAATATCTACCATAATTCCCACACGATTCATTTCAGCAACAACATCTCTACCAAAATCACTTAATCCTTGATGGGTTCCAGTAGTATCATACGATGAATCACAAATCGCATTATCTTTTGCATGTGTTAATGTGATATATCGAATTCCTCTTTCATGAAAATAGGCTATATTTTCCAAATCACCTTCAAGTGGAGCGCCATTTTCCATTCCCATCGGCAACGCAATTTTTCCTGCAGCAACTATTGCTTCTGCATTTTCTGGACTATAGGCTACTTCAAATTTATCAGGATGATCATCTGCCATCTTTTGTACCATATTAATCAATGAATCTGCTTTCGCTTTGGCACCACCAGTTACTTGGTAACTTGAAGGAACATAAATAGACATAAAGGGCACATCTAACCCTCCTTCTTTGGCTCGAACATAATCAAAATCGCCCCCTTCTGTTCTAACAGATAAGTCTTCATGGCCTCCTTTATTTAATCGCCATGGAACATCAATATGTCCATCTGTAATAATAAATTTTTGTGCTAATTCATTTGCTTTATCCATCAATAACTCCTCAGAAGATTCTGATTTAGTTGTATCCCATACTGACCACGCCATAAAAGCTACTAGCAAAAAAAGAAAGACGGGATTTAATAGAATCTTCTCAAGTTTACTATACTCTTTTTTATTTGATAATTTCATTTTTAATTGTCCTTTGTTGAACGGAGGTTAGTAGCGGGAG
>CAZSGU010000024.1:0-10836 GCA_964606555.1 uncultured bacterium
ACCGACGACCTCATGAATGCCATCCACGCGCTCTCCCAACTGAGCTACGGCCCCAGGGTTTAGAACTTAAACAAAATTTTTGTAAATTGGATAATGAAACGTTTCATTCCACTTATGATATTGTTTTTTATTGCTTGCGAAGACAATGAAAATCAAGATGACTGCATTGATGAAAGTTTAATTAATCCCGATGGAGTATGTCCTGAAGTGTGGGATCCAGTCTGTGGATGCGACAATGTGACTTATAGCAATGATTGTGAAGCGCAAAAAAATGGAGTAACTTCATGGGTTAACGGAGAATGCGAGTAATATTATGAACTTAAAATCATTTCTATTTCTAACTGCGATGATATTTTCAGCAGTATCGTTAATTCATCTAGTAAGAATTATACTAAAGATTGATATTATAATAGGCAGTTGGGCTGTTCCAATCTGGATAAGTATAGTTGTTATCATCATAGGAACTATTATTGCCTGTAAATCATTTAAATTCAGTAAAGATAATTAGCCTTAGGAGGAATTATGAATAATACTTTTCAAAAAATTGGGTTGAGTTTAATCGTGCTTGGCATCGGATTTTACCTTATTAGCGATAGCGGAAGCATTACCGCATTAATCCCATCTTTCTTGGGAGCTATCATATGTGGATTTGTATTCTTAGCTGGAAAATTTCCAAATCAACATAGACATTTTGCTCATGCAAATTTATTTGTATTTGGTATGGGTTGCGGTGCTACTTATAAATCTGTTGGTGCTGTTTGTACTTATTTGCTTCATGGAGAGGCTCTTACAAGGCCAGTAGCAACCATTGAACAATTCACAACATTTGTATTGTGTTTAGCAGCCATTGTTTTAGGTATAAAATCATTTGTTGATGCTCGAAAAAAATAATTTTTTACTTTTTATCAACTACTAGAGTCATATAACTAAATGCCAGTAAAAGATCACGATTTGATTAAACAGTTTAATCGCGGCAATCGTGAGGCTTTTAACAGATTGGTAAAAAGATATATGAACGACACATACAACTATTATTATTCGATTACACAAGATCCGTTAGACGCGGATGAATTAACGCAAAAAGTATTTGTACAAGTTTTTAAATCGTTAAAAAACTTTAGATATGAAGCTGCATTTTCAACTTATTTATATCGTATTAAAGTCAATACATTAAATTCTTATTTTTCTAACAATAGATGGCGTTCATTTTTAGGCCTTGATCAAATGCCTGAATTACAAACAACCGATGAAGATTTCGACAAAAAAACATTGAGTGTTGAATTGTGGAAAGCCATTGAACAGCTTCCAAAGAAACAACGTAGTGTTATTAGTTTGCGTATTACAGATAATCTAAAGTTTAAAGAAGTGGGTAAAATTCTAAAAATTTCAGAAGATGCTGCAAAAAATAATTATAGTCATGGAATTAAATCGTTACAAAAGATAATGGGTAAAAAGAGATGAAAACAGAGAACCAATTAAAACAATTACACTACAAAAGCAATGCATCCATTGATTCCGATGCCTTTCTAACAAGATTAAACAATAAAATTGATGAAACTGATTCAAATCAAGGACGCAATCAGGGTTTGATTCTCTCATCGTTGGCAATTGTTTTAATGCTTTTTATGATGCCAATACAAGAAGATTTAGATGATTCTATGGAAATGTATGGTCACTACCTAAGTGAATATGGAACCGATACATATGAGATGATTGCATTATTATCTGAAAATGACTTAACTTTTGAACAATAAAGGATAGATATGAGAAAAATACTAATAGCATTGTTACTAATTACTGGATTGTTTGCTCAAGACGAAAGACAGCGACCAGAACAAAGAGGTCCAGGAGATCACAACAAACAAGAACAAAGAAATGACAGGAAACAAGTGTGGCTTGTAGCAACACAAACAGAGCACTTAAAATTAACTCCTGAACAAGCAGAGAAGTTTTTTCCATTACAACGCGAATATCATGCTAAAGTGGAAGAGATTAAAAAAGGACAGAGAACAAGATTAGGAAAATTAAGAACAGCTGCTAAAGATGATCGTTCTAAATTCGATGCAGATGCTGCTTTAAAGATACAAATGTCTGTAAAAAGAGCAATGTTGGATGAACATGAGAAATTCTTAAATAGTGCAAAAAATGTACTTGAGAAAGATCAATGGATGAAATTAATTTATTTTGAGGACACCATTAGAAAAAAAATGTCCGAAGGAGCAAAGAATAAACAACAAGATATGAAAAAAATGAAACCAAACAACCACAGACCTGATTCTAAAAGTAAGAGCGGATGGCAACAACGTGGTCGTGGACCTATGAGAGGAACAAGATAATGAAAAGAATATTAAGCTTATTACTTATTACTTTATTTATTGTCTCATGTGAAGATAATGGAATGGATTACTCACATGCAGATTACTTAAAGATGATGGCAGCAATTAACCTAGATGAAATGGTTGGTCTGGATGCAATAGACGATGATGGAGTACAAGATGAAGATTATGATGAAGTACTATATGATATGGACTTTACATCATCTAGAATAGATCCATTCCCTACCGATGGTTCTGCTATCTTTAGATTTGGAAGAAAGGTTGAGGATAGAACAAGAGACGTACAATTTGATTGTACAGATTGTGATGTAGCAATTGCAACTATTACTGAAACCCATTCAGGAACGTTCTATGCGAAGGCATATAACAAAGAAACTAAAGAAGAAATTGATTCTTTTGAGAAGGCTTTCAGTGAAACTTTTGTAAAACAAGCACGACTTGAAAAGAGAGATAACGCTGAAAATCCTGATGGATATGTATGGGGTGTTACTGCTGTTAGCATTGGAATTGGTGGATCTGGATCAAAATTATCTGTTGATGAAGTACGAATTTATACTCCAATGGACTCTGATGAAGTTGCATATACCTTAAATGCGTCTGATACCGACTTAATAGATAGAGAAAATATGCCAAAACTTGCTATCGGAGAATCTTTCCGTGTTGAAGTAAGTGTTTCTAATAGTGATCCTATTTTAGACTTCAGAGGTGGCGAAGCAGTAAATCTACATATAGGAAAACACAAAAAACATAAAGCACGAAGAGGTCTTCGTGATGGGGTTCAAGCAGACGATGGAACAATAACATATGATAATGTATTTGTTAGACATCTCAAAGTTCCTAGAGGTGCTGGTAGCGATTCAAAACATAGACGTCCATTAAAGATGCATTTTGGTGCTTTAGACTTTGGTACTATGTTAGATTCTGATGTGGATTACCACTCTTCAGTGTTGGCTTTTCCATTCCATGTATACAATGAAGGAGATGATCCTCGCGGTACTCGTGAATAAATATAACTAAAGATTGAATAAAAAAGGCTACTTCGGTAGCCTTTTTTTTAGTCTAAACTATTAACAATCTTTTTAAAACTCTGATTAAGATCAGTAATCATAGATTCTGTGTAAGGATTAAATTTTTGAATATCTTCAAACAATTCCCAAGAATCATTACAGGTTTGATTAACTAATTTATGAAGTGCTTGATAACCAACGGTATCAATATTTGTTTTCTGAGTTCCAAAATCATTTATTACCCGTCCAATCAAGTGCGTAAGACCTTGTGATTTGGCTGCCATCATATCATGCTGATCAGCAGTAATTTCTTCTATAATAATATTCTGACTTCCGAAATAAGATTTCCAAAAACCATATCGATCATGTTGATCTCGTACTTTTTCCATCATCATTACTGAACCACGTTCTTGAAAAGAATCAGGACCAAATAACGGATGGGTTGCAATAATATCAACTTCATCGGATAAATGTTCTATCATCATATTTTTTGGGTACACTTTTACAGAACAAACATCAATAACTGTCTTGTTTCCTTGTATCTTTGTGGAAAGGTCTTTCATTAATTCCTCAAAGTCTCTTATAGGTACTGCTAAAAAAATGGTATCATTATTTAATGCATCCTCTAAAGAGACAAAATGAACTGATTCGGTTTCATTGTTAGAATCAATATCAAATACGTCTACTTCAAACCCTTTTTGCAATAATTCGTATAATAAATTCCCAAAACGTCCAAAACCAATAATGCTAACCTTATTCATCCCCATCCAACCTTTCTACTGCAAGAAATAATGTTAAATTTTTCTTTAAATCATGAATATCATGTTCAATAATGTTTAATCCATACTTTTCTGCACATTGTTTGCTTGCAATTACTGCAACATTATCTGACAATTTATCTAAAGAAAGATCTTGAGCAGATTTTGCAGTATCATCTGTTTCAACAAGTTTCTTGGACCAAAACTTCTCAGCAAGATAATCTTTACATTGTTTTAGTGCTTGTTCATGAGAATGCACCTCTTCAATTTCTCCAAGGGATATATTTTCTTTTGCCATAAGATTTTGGCTAATTTCTATATAAAACATATCAACGATTTTACACTTATTCTCTGCCAACGCTTCTACGCTTTCTATTACAACGCCTCCTTGCGCATTTTCCATCGCAAAAATACCTACATCAATGGTATTATCGCTTATACCATTTAGTACATTCATTGAGCTTACTAAATACGCTAATTCAAAATCATTAATATCAAATTTATCGCAATAAAATTTTGCTGCTTGTTCACTAAAACTCCCCTCTAATCCTTGAATACCTACCTTTTTCATTTTGTCTCCAATATATGCTTAATTGCTGTTATGTATCCTTGTTTTCCCTCACCAACAACTTGGGCCAAACAAACACTTTTAATAACTGAAATTTTTCTAAAATTTTCACGATTATGAATATCAGACAAGTGGATCTCAACAGCTTTCATATTTGTACCAGAAATTGCATCCCTAAGCGCATAAGAATAATGCGTTAATGCTCCGGGATTAATCACCAGATGATTGACTTCTTTTCTCTTAGAATGAAGAAAATCAATAATTGCTCCTTCAGAATTCGATTGAAAGAATTCTAAATCGAGATTCTGGCAAATATCGTGATTTTTAATCCAATCATTAATCTCATCTAAGGTATCAGAACCATAGATTTCTGGTTCTCTTTCACCTAACAGATTTAAGTTGGGTCCATTTACTATAATTATCTTCATAAAACACTTAAACTTTCTCTAATATTGTCCAATGTTATTTCTTTACTAATTGTTGCATTTCCAATTTGGGAAATTAAAACAAATCTTATTTGAGATTCTTTGAATTTTTTATCTCTTTTAACAAAATCAATAAGTCTATTTTCATCTTCAATAGCTAACGAAGGTAATGCAAATAAAGAAAGAGCATCAACCGCTTTGGTATAATCAGATCCGTTTAGATTATCCATCTTATTGGATAAATAAAGTGCACATTTCATTCCATATACAATGGCCTCTCCATGCAATAGTTTTTTATAGTCAAAATATGCTTCGATTGCATGTCCAATTGTATGGCCAAAATTTAAAATCATTCTTAATTCATTTTCATTCACATCCTGACTAACTACTTTACCTTTAATCTCACAAGATCTAAGAATAATTTTCTCAAGCATTGTATTGTCTTTTAATGCAAGAATATCATGGAAATTGTTAACAAGATAATCAAATAAATCTCTATCATAAATCAAACCATACTTGATTGCTTCTGCTAACGACGCATTAAGCTCTCTTTTAGGCAATGTATTTAAAAAAGATATATCAATAATGACTTCTTTTGGCTGGTGGATTCTTCCAATTAGATTTTTCCCGTTTTTCAAATTTACACCCGTTTTTCCTCCAATAGCTGAATCAATCATCGCTAGTAAAGTTGTCGGAAATTGAATATAACTAATTCCTCTCATAAAAATTGACGCAACAAACCCTGAAACATCACCAACTACTCCTCCGCCTACTGCAAAAATAGTGGAAGAACGATCGTATCCTAAGCTTGACATTTTATCACAAATTGTAATTGCTGTATCAATAGATTTCGCATCCTCCCCTTCACCAATAAAATGAACATCAATCCCTAAAGATTTTAGTGTGGAAAATTTGTCTTCAAAGGCATTATAAATAGTCTCTTGTGTGATAAGAATACATTTAGAATCGGATTCTTCGACTTTGCTCTTGATAGAGTCTACAAAGTTGTTTCCAATACTAATATTGTAACTATCTTTTCCTAAATCAACTTTTACCATTCTATCCATGAATATGTTTGGTTATTGTTGCACAATTGTCTTTTATAGAAGAATTATTGGTATCTATTTTTATTGTCGATAATGTTTCATATCTAGACTGCCTATCCTCAAAAATATTTTGCAATGCTTCACGTTTATTTCCATTTGATAATAATGGTCTTGAATCATCATGTTCCAATCGCTGACAAAGACTATCAATTGAAGCATATAAATAAACACAAAATGATTGTTTTAGTATCTCATGATTTGATTCATCTAGAACAATCCCTCCACCTGTGGAACACACGATACAATCTTTTAACGCTATTTCTTTTAATTTTTTTGTTTCCTGTTCACGGAATTGAGGTTCTCCATTTATAAACATATCACTTATCGACAGATTATGATCCTTTTCTAGTTCATTATCAATATCATAAAATGTCCAATTTAGAGAATCTGCTAATGCTTTTCCCGTAGAAGACTTTCCAGAACCCATCATGCCTATTAAAAAGATTTGATTAATATTTTCCACTGCTCTTTATGTGTTTTTTTAATTGTTCTAAACTATCTCCACCGAATTTTTCCAATAATGCATCCGCCAGCACAATTGCTAACATACTTTCACCGATAATAGATGCAGCAGGCACGGCACAAGAATCTGTTCTTTCTTTGTGTGCTAATTTTGGTTCCATTGTGTTCAAATCAATAGATCGAAGTGGTTTGATAAGCGTTGATAGCGGTTTCATGCTTACTTTTACATGAATTGGTTGTGCATTGCTCATGCCTCCTTCAATTCCGCCAGCATTATTGCTTGATCGAGTAATTTGTCCATCTTCATAGAGTATTTCGTCATGTAGTTCACTACCAAACACTGCTCCTGAAGCAAATCCAGCCCCTATTTCTACACCTTTAAATGCATTCACAGACATCATTGCTTGGGCAATACGACCTTGTAGCTTCCCATCAGCATTGACATAGGTTCCTAAGCCATATGGTAATCCTTTTGCAATTACTTCAAATGATCCTCCGACCGAATCACCGTTTGCTTTTGCTTGATCAATAATCGCAATCATTTTCTTTTCAGCTTTTTTATCAAGACATCGCACAACAGATTTATCTACTGTTTTATTGAGTTTTACAAGATTAATATCATTTTCAACAGGAGTTTCATCAACAATGTTATGAATTTGGTATACTCTACTCCCCACTGTAATACCTACTTCCTCTAATAATTTTCTACAAATTGCTCCAATAGCAACGCGCATTGCAGTTTCTCTTGCTGATGAACGCTCTAACACATTTCTAATGTCATCAAAATCATATTTCATAACCCCAGCTAAATCAGCATGTCCTGGACGAGGCATTGTCACTTTTTTATGTTCTTTTTTAGGCTTTCCAACTGCCATTCTATCTTCCCAATTCACCCAATCTAAATTTTTAATTAAGAGTGAAATTGGAGATCCCAATGTAGTTTCATGACGCACTCCTGAAAAAATTTCTGCATAATCTTTTTCAATTTTCATGCGTTTTCCTCTGCCATGTCCCTGCATTCTTCGCAATAAGTCTTTGGAAATATATTCTTCGGTAAGATGCATTCCTGCTGGAATCCCTTCTATAATACCAACGAGCCCTTTTCCGTGTGACTCTCCTGCAGTCATGTATGATATTTTTTTCAACATAATATATTCTCCAATTGTTTTTTGATCGAATCCAGTTTTGGGCCCACATTATAAGTAGTTTCTGTCCAAATTTCAATAGACTTCAGCGCTTGAAAGATGAGCATATCCAATCCATTAATAGACTGCTTGACATTATCTTTATATTTGTCCAAGAAAAGTGTGTGATTGGATGTATAAATCAAGTCAATAAGAATACTTTCTTGATGTATAGGAATATTAAAAAAATTATCCTTATCATCCTGTTGATACATTCCAAGCGGTGTGGTATTAATTGCTAAATCAAATTTGATGTCAGCTTTATCAAAAATTTGAATATCTACATCAGAAATCGCGTGTGCATATGCTTGTATTTTTAATGCATTTTCCATTGATTTATTTTTGATAGTAATGGATGCTGCATGCCCATCGATTAATGCTTTTACAATCGTCTTAGAAGATCCTCCTGCACCCAATACAAGACAGTGTTTTGATTCTACGCTAATATCATTATGATGGAGCATCATTTCAAATCCATATAAATCGGTATTATACCCTTTTAAACTGTTTCCTTTTCTTGTAATACAATTGGCATTGCCTAAGATTTTCACACTTTCATCCAATTCATCTACAAATTCTAAACCGTGTTCTTTGTGTGGAATGGTAATATTGATTCCATCAAATGCTCCTGCCTTAAAAGCATCAAAAAAAGAAGATAGTTCCTCAGAAGAAATATCATTCTTCTCATAGGTACAATTTTCCAAATTGAAGGTATCAAAAAGAATTTTTTGTAACTCTGGGCTAATGCTTTGATGCACTGGGGTTCCTATTAATCCTAATTTCATGATTGCATCACCTCAATTGTATTAAAAAACCCTGGTAAGGAGATATCGATGCATTCTTTATTATCAATTTCATATTTCCCAAATGCGGCAATACTCAGCACAATAAATGCCATTGCAATACGATGATCATCAAACGATTGCACTGTTGCCATAGTCGGATGACCGCCCTCTACAATAAGACTATTATCTTCTTCGTATGCATTAATCCCAAAATTCTTCAGATTATCTATAATTGCTTGCAAACGATTGCTTTCTTTGAATTTTAATTCTTCTACTCGGTTAAAGACGGTTTTACCATCTCCAAATGCAGCCAATACTGCTAAAATTGGTATTTCATCAATAATCGATGGAATAATGTAGGCTGGAACCTCAAAACTATTAATTGGGGAAGAAATAAACTCAACATCTCCGCATAATTCTCCATGGATATAATGTTGATTGGATATATTCGTCTGAATATTAATTTTTTCCAACACATTCATAAACCCAATACGGGTTGGATTAAGTAACATATTACGAATGGTAAGCCTTGAATCTTTTGACAAAATTGCCAATGCAATAAAAAATGATGCAGAAGAAGGATCAGATGGAATCTCCAAGTCAATAGGAGTTAGCGGTGATGAAAGTGGTTCCACTCTGATATCATTATCGTTTACTAAGATGGTTGCACCCATATTCTGTAACATAATTTCGGTATGGTCTCGTGAACTATTTAACTCCGAAACATTAGACGATGATTCTGCTCCTAATCCTGCTAACAAAATAGAAGATTTTACCTGGGCACTTGCCACAGGCATTTTGTAGTTAATTCCATTCAATGGATTCGATGCATCTATTGTTAATGGAAGCAATCCATCATTAGATTCAATAGCGCACCCCATTTCTGTAAGTGGGACAATAATTCTATTCATTGGTCTTGTAGATAAAGAAGCGTCTCCTGTCAACGAGAACTGAAGGCGTTGGGAAGACAAGAGCCCAGATAACAATCTCGCACTTGTCCCTGAATTTCCACAATCAACAGGTTCGTCAGGATTTCTAAGTTTTGTTCCTGTAATAACAACCTTTTCTCCATTTTGATCAATAGAAGCGCCGCATGCTCGTAAGGCTTGAATGGTGGATTGTACATCTTTTCCATCATTGAGATTAGTAATTTCACTTACCCCATTTGCAATCGATGCTAACATCACTGCCCGATGGGAAATAGACTTGTCTCCTGGTAAAGAAATAGTAGTATTAATGGCCATTTTTCTCCATCTCTTCTGCAATATTAAAAGAAAGTTCTAGCGCTTGATTGGCATTCAATCGGGGATCACAATGAGTGTGATATCTTGAGTGCAAATCTTTATCACTGAGCTTATATAATCCGCCAGTACATTCGGTAACATTTTGACCAGTCATCTCGAGATGAATCCCTCCTAAATGGGACCCTTTAGACTTTAAGATATGAATAGCCTTAGTGGTTTCATTTAAAAGGGATGAAAAGTCTCTTGTTTTAAGCCCTTCTGAAGATTTCACTGTATTCCCATGCATTGGATCTGAAATCCATAATACTGTCTTGTTATGTTTATTGATTGTATCTACTAGAATCGGTAAATGTTGATCGATATTTTCTTCTCCATATCGAAAGATGAGCGATATTTTTCCAGCTTCATTCTCGGGATTTAATATGTCAATAATCTTGAGTAATTCATCCGGATCCAATGATGGTCCACATTTGATTCCGATTGGATTACTAATCCCTCGACAAAATTCTACATGTGCACTATCAATAAATCGGGTTCGATCTCCAATCCAGATAAAATGAGCTGAAGTACAATAAACTTTATTGGATAGTGAATCAACACGAGTTAATGCTTCTTCATAAGGTAAATGCAACCCTTCATGACTGGTATAAAAATCAACGGTGTTTAAATCAATGACTTGTTCGGTATTAATTCCTACTGCATCCATAAAATCTAAGTATTCTGTAATTTGATTTGCGATTTTCTCGTATTTCTTTCCTTCTTTACTGCTTTTTACAAATCCCATATTCCATGAATTCACTTTACGTAAATTGGCAAACCCTCCTTGCGCAAAAGATCGCAATAAATTCAAGGTAGAAGCAGATTGAGAATAAGCACGTAACAAACGTTCCGGATCAGGTTCTCTTGCTTCTTTGGTAAACTCTATCCCGTTTACAGAGTCTCCATAATAGCTATTTAAGGT
>CAZSGU010000025.1:0-10298 GCA_964606555.1 uncultured bacterium
ATACATTCCTGGACAACATTATGGAGATACATTAGGATATGTTGATTACCTTGCCGGTAATACTCCTGTTATTATTACTGTATCACATGATGGTACATTGACTCCATCATCAATCCCTGACAGAACTTATGGAGTTACAGTGCGAGATATAAATGCTCAAAAAGTTGCAGAACGTTTTGCATATCATTTTGTACAACGATCTGGTGGATTATTCCCACATGTTATTGTTTCCAATCTGCATAGAACGAAATTAGATCCCAATCGAGAAATAGTGGAAGCAGCGCAAGGCAATTTAGGTGCCGTACAAGCATATAATGCTTATCATAAATTTATCCAAACTGCAATTGATACTGTCGAAACACATTTTGATTCTGGAATGTTATTAGATTTACATGGTCATGGTCATGACATTCAACGATTAGAGCTTGGTTACTTATTAGACTCCAATGACTTAGACCTTGGGAATGTTCAAATCAATGCTCCCACCTATGCTGAAAAAAGTAGTATTTCACAAATTGCTTCTTTAAGTCCAGCAACTTTTTCCGAAGTGTTAAGAGGGCCGACAAGTTTTGGCGGCTTAATTGTCACTAAGTCATATAGCTATTCAAGCGCTGGCAGTGGAAGCGATGTATATACTTTTGATGCTGTACCAAGCACAACAACATCATCTCCAGGTACAGATCCTTATTTCACCGGAGGATATACAACTAGTACGTATGCAGTTGGAGAAATAAATGTTATTCAAATTGAAGCTAATTATGATCGTGCACGCGATACGGCAAGAGCATATGGTGCATTAGGATCCGCTATTGAAGAAGCTTTATTTGATTTCTACAGAGAACATACTGGACAGCCAATATATTAATTTTCTAACTGTTTAGCTTGCTGAAGATATTCATTGGCGGTAATTGGATCTCCATCATTAAAAGATGCTCTATATGCTCCTCGATAATAGTCTGGATTATTTGGATCCATATCAATTAAATCTTTATAATAGCTTAAGGCACTTCTCCATCTTTGTGATTCTTCTAGAGTGCGTGCAAGTCTAAATATAGCCTCGGTATCATCTGGAACTAAGTAAGCTGTTTCTTCAAAATGGTATTGTGCTTCTCCTGGATTACCTTTTTTGAGATAAACAGTACCTAAATTAAAATGTAAATCAGCTTTTTCTTGATTATCTTCTGTTTGTTCAAGCGTTCTAGTAAAAATATTTAATGCCTTATCTAATTCATTTCTCCCAACATATACTGTTGCTATACTCTTTAAAACACTAATATCCTGTGGATCGATTAATAATGCACGTTCAAGATAGTTAGATGCCCTGTCCAATTCATCTACACGCACTGAACAATCTCCAGCATTCACAAGAAGCTGTAGCAGAATATCTTCCTCTGTATCTGGGAGTGCAAGTGATGCATCAGCGTATTTAATAGTATTTTCTTTATCTTTTTTTAAAGAATAATAAACCGCAAGAAGAGCATATGCCCCAGGTTGAGTGGGATCTAAATTTTTAGCTTGATTTGAAGCATTAATGGCCTGATCAATAAACGCATTTTGTTGTTCAATGTTTGCTGTTCTATTAATAAGAGAAATATAGCCTGCTGCTTTAAAATAAATAATGTTAAAACTTTTTGTTAATGAAGCAGTAATTGCAGTTTGCATTGGTATTCTATTATCGTTTCTAGTTGGCCTAATTTTTAAACTTTCTGGAGCGGTGCCTGCAAGATCTAGGTACTGTTTTACCTTATCCCAATCTTGACTTCTAACATATACTTTATCCCCTAAATGAAAAGCAGCTTCCCATTTATCTTTTGGATGTTCTACTGCTTTTAAAAGAAAAAGTTCAGCTTGTTTCCAATCTTTATCTTTAATATATACTTTAGCTGAATTCAAATCTTTCCCTTGAGAAAAAAGAAAAGAAAACATTATTGCAAAAAGAAAAAGTTTTTTTGTATTAATCATCTAATATTCCTCCGATTGGTCAAGTTAGTATTATTATATAGTGATTTCAAGTTGTAAGGCTAGATTGAAGCCATTTTTTTCTTAATGTATATTCTTCCTCTGAAAATGAGATAAGTCCCCTGTGTGCAATGTTTTCAATACAAAAGGATGCCATTACTGACCCTTCTACCATAGCTTCTTTAATATCAGATCCATTCATTAAGCTCGATATCAATCCGCCAGCAAAGCTATCTCCAGCGCCTGTTGTATCCATTACTTGATTCACATAATATGCTCCGATAGAAAAAGTGTCTTGATTATTAAAAAATGAAGCACCTTCTTCTCCTTTTTTAATGATTAAGCTTTTAACACCCATATCTAGAATGCACTTAGCAATATCATCTAGTGAAGGATTGGAAAGTTTAGATAGATATAATGCTTCATTATAGTTAATACATAATAAATCGGAACGCTGCATAGTCTTTTTTAAATCTTCTAGCGCAATATCAATATATAATTTAAATGTATCTAATATGATAAAAGGCTTTGATTCTATTTGATCTAAAATAGTTAACTGTACGTTCGGTGAGGTATTGCCCAACAAAAGGTATTCACATTGTTTTGATTCATTAGATAATACAGGCAAACAGCTCTCAGCAATGCCTGGATCGACATATAGCGTTTCTCTACTAGAGAAATCTGGGGTATATTCCCCGCCCCATGTAAATGTTTTTCCATCAGCAATAATTAAATCATCAAGAGTAATTGAATGGGTATCAAATAAGCTTAAATATTGATCTGGAAAATCACTCCCAACAACTCCAACAAGCTGACACTTTTTTTTAGGTGTCGATAATAAGGCATAAGCAGCAGAGCCGCCTAAAACATTCTCATAAGTACCATATTTATTGATAATTTTATCGATGCTGATAGACCCTGAAATAAGGGTTTGATGTGATTGATTTGAAGTCATACTTTTTTTCCTTAAGATAGGAACTGAAATAATATGAAAAAAGGAAAAATAGTATTGGGAATGAGTGGAGGTGTTGATAGCTCAGTGGCTGCATTGCTTTTGCAAAAAGATGGATATGATGTTGAAGGAGTATTCATGAAAAATTGGGACGATAAGCATGCTATTTGTTCAGCAGAAGATGATTATGCTGATGCTTTGTCTGTATCTAAAAAACTAAATATCCCATTACATAAAATAGATTATACTAAATCTTACAAAAATAAAGTGTTTAAACAGTTTTTAGATGATCATCTTGAAGGATTAACCCCTAACCCAGATGTTTTATGTAATAAAGAAATTAAATTTGAAGTATTTCAGAAATATGCAAAAAAATTAAATGCAAACAAAATTGCAACAGGTCATTATGCTAAAAAAACGATAATCAATTCTATTAATTATTTAGAAAAAGCTACAGATCAATCAAAAGATCAAAGTTATTTCTTGTATCAATTAGGTCAAAAAGAATTAAAAAATGCGATATTCCCTCTCGGGGAAATACAAAAAAAAGAGGTAAGAAAAATTGCGAAACAAAATGGACTAATCAATCATAATAAGAAAGATAGTACTGGTATATGTTTTATTGGAGAAAGAAAATATAATGATTTTGTTGGACAATATATCGATACAAAGAAAGGAGAAATTGTTTCGATTGATGGCGATGTACTAGGTACACATAATGGTCATATTTATTTTACCATTGGACAACGCAAAGGATTGGGGATTGGTGCAAGATTGAGTGCAGCAGATAAACCATGGTATGTTGTCAAAAAAGACATCAAAAAAAATATTGTCTTTGTTGCACAAGGGAAAAATCATCCAGCATTATTTAGTAAAAAAATTATTGTTAATAATATTAATTGGATTTCTCAAAAACCAACTCACTTTCCAAAACAATTATATGCTAAAGTACGTTATCGTGATAATGATAAAGCATGCTCAGTTTTTTGTTTAAATCAAAATTCATATCTAGTTAAATTTAAAGCAAAGCAAAAAGCTATTACACCTGGACAATCAATAGTATTTTATAACAAAAATAATATTTGTGTTGGTGGAGGTATTATTTCAAAAAGAGATATACCCTTTTTAAATAAAACATTAGATGAATAAAAATTTCTTTATCGGAATACTGGCTGCTGGAAAAGGCACAAGAATGAAATCAGATATTCCTAAAGTATTACACAGTCTTGGGAATAAAGCAATTATTGATTATGTCCTAGAAACTGCTTATAAACTTAATCCTGAACAAATTTTTACTGTAGTGGGTTTCAAAAAAGAATTGGTTATTAATCATATTAACAATCCCAATATAGAATATATAGAACAAAAAGAACAACTTGGTACTGGACATGCAGTGTTACAGTTAGGTAATAAATTGCATGACAAGAATGGACATTTATTAATCTTATATGGTGATGTCCCAAATATCAAATATAGTACACTATTGCCAATGGTAGATGAACATATTAAACAAAACGCAGATGCTACAATGATAACAGCAATAGTAGAAGATCCAACTGGCTATGGAAGAATTATAAGAGACCAATCAGGAAACTTAATCAAAATTGTTGAAGAAAAAGATTGTAACTCATCAGAAAAAACCATCAAAGAGATGAATCCAGGAATTTACATTTTTAAAATTTCAGAATTATTCAAGAACTTAGAAAAAGTCAAATCTAACAACGAATCAAAAGAATATTATTTAACAGATGTAATAGAATTAATTAATAACAATGGCAATGTTAAGACAAAAAAAATTGATAATCCTAAAGAAATCATGGGTATCAACACTATCAAACAACTAGAATCATTTGAAGAATGAAATATTTTCTTAATTCTATCATTATTCTTTTAATTATTACAATTATGCTGTTTGGTTGGTCAATTTCAAAAAATTTTACTACAAACAACACTAGCAATGAGATTACAATCAATTCGGAAAATCCTAAAATCAAATTATTCGAAAACGAAAAATCTCGCACATTGAGGGTAGCTGTATTAAATGGCTGTGGTGAAAGTGGTGTTGGAGATCAATTTTCTTCTTTTTTAGATAATAATTATGGATTAATTATTACTAGAACTGAAAATGCTAAAGATGAAGATGGCGAGAATAAATTTGACTACGACAATACAAAGGTAATTATTATTAACGAAAACAACACCAATATTGAAAATATGTTAACAATCCTTGGAATGAAGATAAGTGATTCCAATATAGAGTTTAATTCAACTCTTGATTTTGATGAAGATATTCAAATAATCATTGGAAAGGACTATGCAGATTTTATTAACTTGAATAAATGACTACAAAAAAATTACTAAATGAGATTATTGGGTGTGCAAAAGAAAAAAAAGCTGAAGATATTTTAGCCCTTGATGTTTCAAAAGTGACTTCTTTATCAAAATATTTTATTATCTGTTCTGCATCTAATACTATTCAAGTAAAATCAATTACAGATAATATAAGAGACAATGTAAATGAAAATGCTTGGCGAGTCGAAGGATATGAACATTTAAATTGGGTAATAATTGATTATGTAGATATTGTGGTACATATTTTTTTTGATGAAATAAGAAAGTATTATAATCTCGAACGAATTTGGTTTGATGCAAAAAAAGTAAATGTATAATGATTGAGAAAAAAATAGAAAAATTTCTTTCTTCTTATTTAGAAACAAAGAAAATCAAGAATACAAACTGGAGTATTACAAAAAATGTAAAAAAAGGATTTGGGGATTATTCATCAAATATCGCTTTAGTACTTGGTAAAATATCAAAAACATCACCAATCAACATAGCCAATGAAATTTTAGATTATAACAAAGATAAAACACTGTTCTCAATATTTATTACAGAACCAGGATTTGTTAATTTTAATGTAGAGCTAGATTATTACATAAATAATCTTAGTGCTATTTTAGAAAATCAAAAAAAATTTGGTAAACCTACTAGTAAAACACAATCAGCCAATGTAGAGTTTGTAAGTTGCAACCCAACTGGTCCGCTCACAATTGGACATGGAAGACAAGCAGTCTTAGGAGATGTAATATCAAATATATTATCGTGGCACAATTATAAAGTAACAAGAGAATATTATTACAATGATGCTGGTAGGCAGATGCAAATTTTAGCAGAATCTTGTTACGCAAAATATGCTAAAAAAATTGGTAAAGAATTTCAAGCTCCAGATAATGCATATGTTGGAGAATATCTTGATGAAATTGCCGATAAAATTCTTAAAAAATTTGGTAAAGAATTAAACGAGAAAGACGAACAATTTAGAACTTTTACTGAAAAACAAATTTTTGACAATATTCAAAACACATTGAATAGTTTAAATGTTGTTTTTGATGTTTTTTCTAAAGAAAAAAGTTTCTATGAAAATGGTTCGATTGATCAAGTGTTAGAAAAACTAACAAAATTATCTCTTTCCTACAAAAAAGATGGAGCAACGTGGTTTAAAACAACAAAACTTGGGAAAAAAGAAGATAAGGTCTTAGTAAAAAGTTCTGGAGAACCAACCTATAGATTGCCAGATATTGCATACCATATTGACAAAGTTGAAAGAGGATTTGATTTGATTGTAGATGTGTTTGGAGCAGATCATATCGATTCTTATCCAGATGTACTACTCGCTTTAGATGCACTAGGAACACCTACTAATCATATTAAAGTTATAATCCATCAATTTGTGACTTTAAAGAAAGATAATCAGACAGTAAAAATGTCTACCCGAAAAGCAAATTTTGTTACTTTGGATGAACTAATTGAAAAATTGAATTCAGATGTTATAAGGTATTTTTTTATTATGCGAGGAGTGAATACTCATTTAGATTTCGATTTAGATTTAGCAATGGATGAATCTGAAAAAAATCCTGTCTATTATCTTCAGTATGCTCATGCTCGTATTTCGAATTTATTAAAAAGATTCAATAAAGAAATTACAATCAAAAGCAAGGTCAACTTAAGTTTATTACAGGAAGATGATGAAATAGCTTTGATGAAAAAATTATCTGACTTCCCTTCTAAAATGAATCAAGTGCATGAATCTTTAGAACCAAAACAATTGGCAACATATCTTGAAGATTTAGCAACACATTATCACAAATTTTATGGCAATCATAAAGTAATTAACCAAGAGAATATTGATTTGTCGCTTGCTAGAATGAAATTATGTGAAGCTACACAAATTATTCTCAAAATTGGGTTATCAATTCTTGGAATTCAAGCACCAGAAAAAATGTAACTAACAAAAATATGTCTGATATAACAAGACGAGAATTTATTCGAAAAAGTATTATTATTGCAGCAGGAGCAACACTTATTTCATCCTGTGAAGATAATCAATCAAGTCCATCAGAAGAAAATCCTATAATTACTTCTTCACCAGGAATGCTTAGTGGAAATAGACCTTCTAAGAAGGTAATTGTTATTGGTGCAGGACTTTCAGGTTTAGTGGCTGCTTACGAATTAAAGAGAGCTGGACATGATGTTACAATTTTAGAAGCAAGAAATCGCATTGGTGGGAGAGTATTTACAATTCGATCTCCGTTTGTTGACAATCACTTTGCCGAAGGTGGAGCTGCAAGAATTAAACCTAGCCATGATTTAACATTAGGATATGCAAATCATTTTAATTTAGAATTAGATCCATTTTATGCAACATCAGGATCTTATGTAGATGTGGTCAATGGAAATCGTGAATTGATTTCAAATAGCAATTATCTTAATGCAACCTATGGTTCAGTTTTACGTAAAGATTATGTAAAAATTCGTGGAGGATCAGACCGTCTTCCATATGCATTTTCTGATTATCTTAATCAACACATAGCACTTGGAATGCCGGTTCAATCCGTTGAACAACAATCTACTGGCGTTACTGTTCGAACAACCAATGGTACTGAATTTACAGGTGATAGAGCATTGTGCACTGTTCCATTAACAGTGCTAAATAAAATTCAATTTACACCATCTTTATCTTCAGAAAAACAAACAGCAATGAATGGTGGATATCGTTATGCTTCTTCAACTAGAATTTATATTCAATTTCAAAATCGATTTTGGGAAAATGAGGGGTTAAACGGATGGGGAAACACTGATTTTCCAGAAGAAATATGGCAACCTACTTGGGATCTTAATGGCCCTCGTGGTATCATTATGTCCTATTTACGCTACAGCAGAGCAGAAGAAATGGATGTGTTAACCGAACAAGGACGTATAAATGCTGTATTAAACAGATGGGAAAATATTTTCCCTGGTGCCACAAATAATCTAGAAAGTGGAACTACTCAATCATGGGCTTTGGAAGAATGGTCCAAAGGAGCATGGGCATCACCTACTTCATCACAAGATGCAGCTCTTGCTGCTCATATTGGTGCAGCAGAAGAACGTATTCATTTTGCAGGGGAACATGCATCTGATTATCACGGATGGATGCAAGGCGCATTATTTTCTGGATTACGTGCTGCAGTAGAAATTCATAATGGAAACTAATTTTATAAAAAATATATATTCTTTACTTTTTATAATGATGCTTAGTTCTTGTAACAACAAAGAAATATTAAATATAGGACATAGAGGAGCTCGTGGACATATTGCTGAAAACACTTTGGAATCTATCCAAAAAGCAATAGATCTCAATGTAGATGGAGTAGAAATTGATGTATTTCGTTGTGCATCAGGAGAAATTGTTGTTTTTCATGATAAAGAATTAAGTCGACTCACCAATAACAATGGTTTCATTGAAGAAACTACTCTTGATTCTCTCAACAATATTTTAGTAGAAGGAAAATATAAAATACCAACATTAGAAGAAGTCCTTGAACTACTTAATGGAGACATACTATTAAATGTTGAATTAAAGGGGAAAAATACGGCAGTCCCTACTGCTTCTATTTTGAAAGACTTCATTACAAACACTAAATGGGAAGTAGAGCAATTAATAGTATCAAGTTTTGATTGGGATGAGCTAATAATATTTAAAAATCAGAACACAGATATTCCAATTGGAATATTAAACGAAAATAATACACTAAATGAAGTAATTGATATAGCAATTAAACTTGAGGCAGTTGCTATACATCCTAATTTTTCTTCTTTAAATCAAGATATAGTCAATACAATTCATAAGGAAGGCTTTAAAATATATTCCTGGACTATTAATGAACCTGCTGAAATTAGTAATGCTATCAAATTTGGTATAGACGGTATTATTACAGATTTTCCAGATCGTATTCCCAAATAAGCAGTTTGTTTTTTACTTTTTTAGCTATTTAATGTCTAATAAATAATGAGTATAAAAAAATGAGTATAAAAAAGACATCAATTTTTCTATTGTGCGCGGCAATTCTTCTAACGTTATTTTCTTGTATTGATAGTAATAGTGCAATCACGAAGTCCGACACGACAATTACGCCACCCGACACGACAATATACAACAGCAATCCGGATATGAATGGGGATTTTTTCGATGCGGTACTTGTAAATAGAAACCCTGACTGCAGATGTTATGCGACGGACGCAAACGATGGTGACTACGGATCGAGTATGATCTCGGACCTATCGAATGGTATCAGTGACGCCGACAGCAACGTGCAGATTGATCTGGTCATAGCAAGCAACTGGAATGCCAGCGCCTACGACTATAGCAGCGTGACGTTGACCAATGATCCGGATCTTGCGACCCATTGCAGAATAACATCGAACATGATTCCGAATCATAATTTTGGCGTGCCTGTCACTGGTCCTAATGGTGATGGGTGGGTAAAAGCGATCGATCATTCGGACATTGAGGTCACTTATATTCCTGTGAATCCAGTCCGGACCAATACGCCTACGGATACACCAAGAAATCCCCCCAGATTTGATTTTGACGGCATTCTATTGAATGGCGTTGGTATATCTATGGACTCCGGTTTTTGTTATAACCCTGGTGTGACCACGGGACCACAACATCAGCAGTCGAATGAGGCCGGCAATACTTCAGGATGTGGTCCACAAAATTCGTGGTTTGAGTTACCTGCGTATACGATTTGGCATCACGACGCAGAGAATATGGCTGCCGTTTTTGACAACTATTTCGCACACGGATACGAAGGTACCTACCACTACCATGCGTTAACTCACCCACTGCAGGAAGATACCGATCAAACGCAACCGCCTGCCAACGGCGACGGATCTCCTGTTATCGGATTCGCACCAGATGGTTTTCCAATCTTTGGGCATTGGTTCATTGATGAAAACAAGCAACTTGTAAAGGCCGAATCCGGTTACGAAACCTATGCGACCAACTCACGTACACCGATAGCCACTGCCTTGCACGGCACCCCGCCCACTCCTTGGGACATCG
>CAZSGU010000026.1:0-9288 GCA_964606555.1 uncultured bacterium
AAAGAAAATCTCTATCATATTGAAGATACCAAGTTGGTGGTACAGTTGCTGGCCACGTATCTGGTTTCCCAGGTTGGTTTAAAAGCTTTGAATATGTGGTCATAGGCAATCCTAGGGCATTAATAGCAATTTGTGGTTGCTGATTGGCATTCAATGCATTACATGCTTCTTCTCCTCTTAATTCTTGTCCATTATTTAATACTAAAACAAACTCAGGTAAAGGAACCCCTCCTAATTCATTTTGATTCTTATCAGGTACATAAATTCGATAAACAATTGTTTGATGTCCTGTTCCATATTGTGCTGCATTTAAAGAATTACTTTGAACAATTTCTTTTTGGAAATCTGCCCCTCTAATATCGGTTTGAAGATCAAGCTTTACTCCTTCTTTTCTTCTTATTTCTGGAGGTAGATTCAAAATTTCTACAGTATAAGATCTTTGTTCATGGCTTCTACTGGCACCTTCTACAAATGGATTTATTGCATTTTCATCAGGTATAATAAGATAGTCAGCTAAAGATTCTATTGGTGCACCTCGCCCATCGTAACTGATTAATGACATGTATCTAGAATGAGGAAATGTACCTTCAAGATATAGTCTTGCACCTTCCGGTACAGTAAAAGTTGCGCTCCAATAAAAAACGCTAGCATCAGGATAAGCAATATTGATGTAAGGATCTTTGCTAACTGGACCACGAGACCAAAAACAATCTCGATGACCAGGAATTGGCTGGTGAGAAGATTCCTTGTTCTCTAATTCTATCTTAAATGATGTGTCAAAATCACATGATAAAAGAAAAAGAGCAAATATTAGTGTAAAAATGTATCTAATCATAATTAATTGGTGGAGGCGGGGAGATTCGAACTCCCGTCCATAATAGAGAAAAATTAAACTTCTACATGTTTAGTTACTTGATTAGTTTTCATTTTATACCTGTTCAAGAACAATCATGTATAAAACTATCTTCTGAATTTCGCTTGTTAAATCGAAGAAAATTAACATGCTATCTCATTTTTATGACACCATTCAGCTACCGATGAGAAACGCCTACTGATGATGGACTATATGCAATTAAGCTATAGCCATTTGGCCATAATCGGCACTTAATAAAGTTTAGAAGTTTAAAGAGTTACTAAGCTCTACATGCGATTTAAAGTTCCTTTCTAAAATGTCGAAACCGGTCGCCCCCAATTGTCAAATATCTTTAAAGATAATGTTTTTTTTGGAAACAAAAAAGGTTCCGAGCGCCAACCGCGGAACCTTTCGATTGCTTGTATTTGTTTACAATAATCTTAAAAAGACTATCTGCAAGGTAATAGTTTTTTATACAATTTGGCAATAATTAATTTCATTTTTTTATAAAAAATTATGTTTTTTCCATTACCAAATAACAATTCATAACCTTAAATTCATCTACCTTTTGCCTCCGTAGCTCAATGGTAGAGCAGGGGCCTTTTAAGCCCTTGGTTGTAGGTTCGAGTCCTTCCGGGGGTACTAAACCCAATAGAGAGTAGAATTCATTAAAATGTCAGAATTTCACAACAAACATATCGGCCCTAAAGAAAAAAGTATCGAAGAAATGCTTAACGCTTTAGAAGAACAATCGCTTAATAGCTTAATAGAAAAGATTGTACCAAAAAATATCTTAGAAATGGATGAAGAATCAATTGGCAATAAATCATTTTCTGAAAATGAAATTTTAGATTATATGAAAATTATTGGTAAAAAAAATAAACTTTATCGATCATTAATTGGACAAGGATATTATGACACTATTACTCCAAATGTCATTTTAAGAAATATATTAGAGAATCCAGGATGGTATACGCAATATACCCCTTACCAAGCAGAAATTTCACAAGGAAGATTAGAAGCATTACTGAATTATCAAACAATGATTTCAGAAATTTGCAATTTACCAATTGCAAATGCATCACTTTTAGATGAGGGGACTGCGGCAAGTGAAGCTATGTTAATGTTATATAGAAAAAATAAAGGTAATGCAAAGAAATTTTTGGTGGATCAAGATTGTTTTCAACAAACAATTGATGTTATTATTGCAAGAGCAGAACCTCTAGGTATTGAAGTTGAAATCTGTAAATATGAAAAAATGAATTTTGAAGATACTTTTGGTTGCATTATACAATATCCAAATCGATTTGGAGTAATAGATGGCTCAAAAATATATCAAGGGATTGTTGATAAAGCACATAAAGCAAATTGTAAGGTAATTTTTGCAACCGATTTAATGTGTTTACAATTATTTGAAGCTCCAGGATCTTTTGGAGCAGATGTAGCAGTAGGAAATAGTCAAAGATTTGGTGTTCCACTTGGTTTTGGTGGACCTCATGCAGCATTTATTGCAACATGTGATGAATTCAAACGAGATATTCCAGGAAGAATTGTTGGAGTATCAAAAGATAGACATGGTAATCAAGCTTATCGATTAACTCTTCAAACAAGAGAACAGCATATAAGGAGAGAAAAAGCAACTTCTAATATTTGTACAGCACAAGTGTTATTGGCCATTATTTCTGGAATGTATGCAGTCTTTCACGGACCAAAAAATTTAAAACGCATTGCAACAACCATTCACAATCATACAAAAGATTTATCAGAATTGATTTTGAAGAATGGTCATACACTTGTTAATCACAAAAAAAATTATTTTGATACAATCACAGTTGAATTAAAGAACCTAAAAACAGATTTATTGAAAAAAGAAGCATTGTTAAACAATTTTAATCTGATGTATCATGAAGATGGTTGTATTGGAATCTCTCTAGATGAAAAAACCACAAAGGAAGAGGTTGTCAAGCTTGGTAATTTGTTTAAAACAAATTCTAATACCCCAAACAAAGAAAAAATAAGCTCTGCACCAAATAGAAAAGGTGCTTTTTTAACTCACCCAATTTTTAATAGTATTCATTCTGAAACAGAAATGCTTCGCTATATGAGCAAACTTGAAAAAAGAGATTTATCACTGAATCATAGTATGATTCCATTAGGATCATGTACTATGAAATTAAATGCAACTGTTGAGATGATTCCAATTAGTTGGCCAGAATTTAATACCATACACCCTTTTGTTCCTGCTGAACAAACAAAAGGATATCAATTAGTTATCAATGAATTAGAAGAGATGCTATCAAAAGTTACAGGATTTAATGCTGTATCATTTCAACCTAATTCTGGTGCACAAGGAGAATACGCTGGTCTACTTTCAATACAAGAATATCATAAATCAAAAAAATCTAAACGAGATATTTGCTTAATACCTGAATCTGCACACGGTACAAACCCAGCAAGTGCAATTATGGCTGGTTTAAAAGTAGTAATTGTTAAATGTGATCGTCATGGAAATATTGATTATGATGATCTAAAATCAAAAGCAGAAAAAGCAGGTAAAAATTTATCTTCACTCATGATTACTTATCCCTCTACACATGGAGTATTTGAACATAATGTTGATGAAATATGTGATATCATTCATAAAAATGGTGGATTAGTGTATATGGATGGAGCCAACTTGAATGCAATGGTTGGAATTTGTAAACCAGGACATTTTGGTGCTGATGTAATGCATATCAATCTTCACAAAACATTTTGTATTCCTCATGGTGGTGGAGGCCCTGGCATGGGACCAATTTGTGTCAATGAAAAATTAAAACCATTTCTTCCAACTCATAGAAGTACAGACAAAAATCATACTTATGCTGTTTCTTCTTCTCCATATGGTAGCGCAAGTATTTTGCTGATATCATATATTTATATGAAACTTATGGGCAGTAAAGGGTTATTACATGCATCTCAAGTTGCGATTCTAAATGCTAATTATATGGCAAAACGATTAGAAAAAGATTATACCATATTGTATCGTGGAATTAGCGGATTAAATGCACATGAATTTATTATTGATTGTAGAGAATTCAAAAATAGTGCAAATATTACCAATGAAGATATTGCAAAACGACTTATTGATTATGGATACCATGCTCCAACAATGTCTTGGCCAATCCCAGGAACATTAATGGTGGAACCGACTGAAAGTGAATCTAAAGAAGAATTAGATCGTTTTTGTGATGCAATGATAGGAATCAAAAAAGAAATCGATGAGATTGTTAGCGGGAAAGTATCCAAAGAAAATAATGTATTAATTAATGCGCCACATACAGTTGGAGAAATTTGCAGTGAATGGGATCATCCTTATTCTAGAGAACAAGCAATTTTTCCTAAAGCATGGATTAAAGAAAATAAATTTTGGCCATATGTATCACGTATTGATAATGCTTATGGAGATCGAAACTTTTTCTGTGTTTGCCCAGATATAGAAGATTATAAATAATTATTATTTAAAATACTCTTGTAATGCTTTGACTTTAATTTTTTCACTAAGAGACATTGCCTCTATTGCAGCTCTAGCCCCTGACATCGTTGTGATAGTTAAAATATTTTTCATAACAGATGTTTTCCCTATTGCTTCTTCATCATATCGTGCTGAAGCCCCCATAGGTGTATTAATTACAAATTGAATCTTATCATTTAATATTTCATCAACAACATTTGGCCTGCCTTCACCAACTTTGAAAATTTGTTCGCAAGGAACACTGTTTCTAGACAAATATTTTGCAGTTCCTTCGGTCGCAATAATATCAAATCCAATCTTAATTAAATCTCTTGCAGCATATAATGCTTCTCTTCTATCGGCCTTATTAACAGAAATAAAAGCAGTTCCTTTTTTAGGGACTGTATATCCATCAGACTGCATTGCTTTTAAAAATGCAACTCCAACTTTATCATTAATTCCCATCACTTCTCCAGTAGATTTCATTTCTGGTCCTAAAAAAACTTTTTCATCTTTGAATTTTTTAAATGGAAGCACCGCTTTTTTGACTGCAATATGTTTGTGTCTTATATTTTTTAATCCAAAGTCTTTTAATTTTTTTCCAACAGATAATTGTGCTGCAATATTGGCCAATGGAATATTGCTATATTTGCTTACAAAAGGTACAGTCCTACTAGATCGAGGATTCACTTCTAATACATATACTGTTTCATCTTTCACAGCAAACTGCAAATTAATTAGACCAACTACATTTAAAGCTTTAGCGAGCTTAGTAGTAACATCTATGATTTCTTTTTTGACTTTATTACTCATTTTATGGGCAGGCAATACACAAGAAGAGTCTCCAGAGTGAATACCTGCCTGTTCAATATGTTGCATAATACCAGCAATAAATACATTTTTGCCATCACAAAGCGCATCCACATCAAATTCAAATGCATTTTCAATGAATTGATCAATTAAAATTGGGTGATCACTTGTTGCTTCTGCAGATCTAAATACATAATCAACAAGTTCTTTTTTTGAATAAACAATTTGCATTGCTCGTCCTCCTAGAACATAACTTGGGCGAACCAAAACAGGAAATTCTGCTTTTTCTGAGTATGCTACTATTTCATCATAATTTTTTGCAATACAATAATTGGGAATTGTTATTTTTAACTTATTAACCAACTTGGTAAATGCTTCTCTATCTTCAGCCAAATTGATGCTATCAGAAGAAGTCCCAAAAATCTTTACTCCTGCTTCTTTTAGTTTATTAGCAATTTTTAAAGGTGTTTGTCCTCCAAACTGTACTAAGACTCCATCTGGTTTTTCAAAATCAATAATATTCATTACATCTTCAAACGTGATTGGTTCAAAATAAAGCCTATCAGCTAAGTCAAAATCAGTAGAAACTGTTTCTGGATTACAATTAACCATAATAGATTTATAGCCAGCTTCCCTTAAACCATATACAGCTTGTACGCAACAATAATCAAATTCAATTCCTTGCCCAATACGATTTGGTCCTCCTCCTAAAATCATTACTTTTTTACCTGTAAGTGGTTCAATATCATGTGTTTCTTCATAGGTTGAATAGCAATAAGGAGTTTCTGCTACAAACTCACCAGCACATGTATCAACTACTTTATATACAGGATTTATATTTTTTCTTTTTCTCGCATTTTGTATATCAAGAAGAGGGCGCTTTGTTATATGAGCAATTTGTTTATCTGAAAATCCATTCTTTTTTAAGGTTTTTAAATCTTTAATAGAAGTATAGGACTGTTCAATCTTTACAATTTCCGCAATTTCATGTAAAAACCATGGATCAATCCCTGTATTTTGATAAATCTCATCAATACTGAATCCCTGGATTAATGCTTGCTTAATTTTTAACATTCTGAAAGAACTGCCATCATTAAGAGATTCAATATCCAGAGATCTAAAACGTTTAATCTCAGGATCATTATCTCTTGGATCTTTTGGTGATAGTCCTGGTAGGTTTAATTCTAAAGAACGAAAGGCCTTTTGAAATGACTCTCTAAATGTCCTACCAATTGACATTACTTCACCAACTGATTGCATTTGAACACCTAATTTACCTGAAGCAGATGGGAATTTTTCAAAATCGAATCGTGGAATTTTTGTTACAATATAATCGATGGTTGGTTCAAACGCAGCTAGTGTTCTATTGGTAATATCATTTTTTAATTCATCAAGTGAATATCCTATTGCTAATTTTGCAGCAATTTTTGCTATTGGAAATCCTGTGGCTTTAGATGCTAATGCGGAAGAACGACTTACTCTAGGATTCATTTCTATAATTACCATTCTACCGGTTTTAGGTTCAATAGCAAACTGAACATTAGATCCGCCTGTATCAACTCCAATTTTTCTTATACATTTGATTGCCCAATTACGCATTTTTTGGAATTCTTTATCACTTAATGTCATCGCAGGAGCAACTGTTACTGAATCTCCAGTATGAATTCCCATTGGATCAATATTTTCAATAGAACAAATAATAATTACATTATCATTGAGGTCTCTAATAACTTCTAATTCATATTCTTTCCAACCAAAAAGATATTCCTCTATTAAGACTTGATTCACTGGACTTTCTTTGATCCCTTGAGTAACAGCTATTTGGAATTCTTCTTCATTAAACGCAACAGAACCTCCTGAACCTCCCAGGGTAAAAGAAGGTCGAATGATCGCAGGAAGAGAAACATCATTTAAAAGATCCATTCCTTCTTCAACCGATTGAATTGTATAACCATAAGGCACTTCTAAACCAATATCGGTCATTGCTTTTTTGAACTTTTCTCTGCTTTCAGCAGTTTCAATTGCACGTTTATTAGCTCCAATCAATTCAACATTATATTTCTTTAATATCCCATTATCATATAGTTCGATAGCAATATTGAGAGCAGTTTGTCCTCCAACTGTTGGTAATATTGCATGTGGTTTTTCTTTCTTAATAATAGCTTCAACATATTCTTTGGTAATTGGTTCAATATATGTTTTATCAGAAAATTGTGGATCAGTCATAATAGTTGCAGGATTAGAATTAATCAAAATAACTTTATAGCCTTCTTCTTTTAAAGCCTTAATGGCTTGAGTACCAGAATAATCAAACTCACAAGCTTGACCAATAATAATTGGACCTGCACCAATAACTAATATTTTTTTAATATCACTTCTTTTTGGCATTTTTATCCATCATTTGAAAAAATTGTTTAAATATATATCTTGAATCATGAGGACCAGGACTTGATTCAGGATGATATTGTACAGAATATGCTTGTAAAGATTTACATTCGATGCCAGCAACAGTATTATCATTAAGATGTGTATGAGTAATGACAACACCGGATGGTAATGATTCTTTATCAACAGCAAAACCATGATTTTGAGATGTTATTTCAATTTTATCATTTTTTAAATTTTTAACAGGCTGATTAATACCTCGATGACCAAATTTCATTTTAAATGTACGAGCATTTAAAGCTAATGCTAAAATTTGATGCCCAAGACAAATACCAAAAATTGGTTTTTTACCAAGTAATTGTTGAACTGTATTAATACCATAATCAATTGCTGCAGGATCACCTGGTCCATTGGATAAAAAAACACCATCTGGATTATAATCTAGAATTTGTTTAGAACTAACTGAAGCTGGGAATATGGAAATTTCTGCATCATATTTAAGCATGATATTATAAATATTAGATTTCATACCATAATCAATGGCTGCAATTTTATATTTCACTTCATTTTTTGGAGAAAGTATTGTTTTTCTTTTTCTAGAAACTTCTTTGGCCAAATCTAATCCTTCCATTGAAGGGATTGTTTTTATTTTTTTGCGCAAACTTCTAATATCAAAATCTCTTGTTGAAATAATGCCATTCATTGCGCCTTTATCTCTAATATGTATCGTAAGGGCTCTTGTATCAATATCTTGAATACCAACAACGTTATGAGCTTTCAAAAATTCCTTTAGACTTGCAGTAGATCTCCAATTGGATGAAACAATAGATTCGCTCTTTATTATCAATCCTGTTGCGTATACTTTGGACGATTCAATATCAGAATCATTAGAACCATAGTTCCCAATGTGTGGAGAACACATTGCTATCATTTGTTTTGCATAAGATGGGTCAGTTAGAATTTCTTGATAACCTGTCATTCCAGTATTAAAACACACTTCTCCAGAAGTTTCTCCTAAAGATCCAAGACTTTTTCCGGTAAAAAAAAGGCCATCCTCAAGATAAAGGATGGCCTTTCTACTGTTTTGCATGCTTGATTTTATATCATATAATTGAAAATTAAAACCTTATTTTTTTTCCGCTCTCCATTGTCTTTACTGCAAGAGTTGTTAATAACAAAGAAAACAATATAATAAAAACCATAGAATTGAAAAATGGTGCATCTGAAACGCCTAGAGTTGCATATCTTAAAGAATTAATAGTATAAAATACTGGATTGACTTTACTAATAGCTAAACCCCATTCTGGTAACATGTTTACAGAATAAAAAATTCCACCCAAAAAACTTAGTGGGGTGAGAACAAAATTTTGTATTAACGCTAATTGGTCCCAAGAATCGGACATTTGACCAATAAATAAGCCAAGACTGGAGAAGGACCATGATACAATAAAAATAATAAAGATAGTAGAAATTGGATCTCTAATTTCCATTCCAGCCATGATACAAATCAAAAGGATAAGAATACCATTAACAAAACCACGCACCGTTCCGCCAATAATAAATGACACCGATAATTCAAGGCTTGAAAGAGGTGTAATTAGAAGCTCGGGAAGAGTTTGAAGTAATTTCATTTGTAACATTGATGAAGCTGTATTAGCAACAGCATTTGTTATAACATTCATCATTAATAAACCAGGCAATATATACATTTTATATGAAATGCCATCTATTTCTGTTATTCTATCTT
>CAZSGU010000027.1:0-7613 GCA_964606555.1 uncultured bacterium
TCTGGAAGTAAAGAAAATAATGTAATAAACAATTTGCTGCGTAATATGCATCGTAATAAACGATACGATTTATCCCATGATAGGATTCCATCTCCATGGGTGATATAAAATTTCTTATTGTTAATCTCTATTGTGGTATTATTAAGAAAACAATCCTCTACGTGACTTTTGAGATGATCTCCTATCCAATAATCATGATTTCCAGCAACAAAGTAAATATCAAACCCTTTTTGTCGGATATCTTTTAATGATATAAATATTTCTTTGTAATACTCTGGAGTTTTATTTTTGTATTCAAAGTAATAATCAAATAAATCGCCCATAATAAACAAACTACCTTTGTTGTTTTCCTTTGAGATTGTTTTTAGGAATTGAGAGAATTTTTCAATTTTTTTGTCTTCTTGGCTCGATTTTTGGAATTTAAAGTGGGTATCGCCAAAAAAGTATATTGGTAATTGCATGAAAAAACTTAATTCTTATATTAAATCTGTCCAATATTTAATTATTTTTACTTTTTTAATATTTATTGTGTCTAATATTATATAAAATTATCGATGCGCTTTATTTTAATCTTAACACTATTCAGTCAAGTTGTATTTGGACAATATTTTGGTCAAAACAAAGTTCAATATAATGAATTTGATTGGAATTTTATCGTGAGTCCTAATTTTAATGTCTACTATTATGGTGATAATTATGATTTAGCAATTTTTACATCAAAAATTGCAGAAGAATCACTTGATCAAATTGGGAAACATTTACGCTGGAGAAGCCAACAACCTATTAAAATTATTGTTTACACTTCTCATAATGATTTTCAACAAACAAATATTGTGAATGTATATATGTCTGAAGGTATAGGAGGAGTAACTGAGCTCTATAAAAATAGAATTGTTATTCCATTCGAAGGATCGTACGCACAATTTAAACATGTCATACACCATGAACTTGTACATGCGATTATTAATGACATGGTATATGGCGGAAATGTTCAAGGAGTATTAAGTGGACGTGTTCTACTTCAAGTTCCTTTATGGGCCAATGAAGGATTAGCAGAGTTTCTATCTGTAGATTGGGATACCAATACTGATATGGTTTTAAGAGATTTGGCCATTGAAGAAAGTTTACCTGAAGTTGATCAACTGAATTATTCAATCCTAGCATACAAAGGTGGACAATCAGTCTGGAAGTATATAACCAATAAATATGGAAGAGAAAAAGTTGGAGAAGTATTTCAGCAAATGAAAAGAACTCAGAATGCAGAAAAAGGTTTTGAAAATGCATTAGGAATTGATTTTGAGAAATTGACTGAAAATTGGCATGATCACTTAAAAAAAGAATATTGGGGAGATATTAATAAAAGAGAAAAATTGTCTGATTTTTCTGAAAAAATTACCGATAGATCAAAATCAAAGAATTTTTACAACATTAGTCCTTCATTCTCACCAGATGGGAATACGATTGCTTATTTTACTGATCAATCAGGATATATGGATTTGATTCTTTTAAATGCCGATTCTGGAGAACAGAAAAAAAGATTAATTCGTGGTAATAATTCTCCAGATTTTGAAGAATTAAAATGGTTGCAACCTGGACTATCTTGGTCGCCTAATGGTAAACAGATTGCTTTTGCTTCTAAAAGCGGGAAAGAAGATTCTATTATCATTGTAAATGTAAAAAATGGGAAATATAAAAAAATTCCTATTGGATTAGATGGGGTATTTACTACAGCGTGGCACCCAAAAAATGATAAGATAGTATTTATAGGTCATAAAAACGATGCAAGTGATTTGTATCTTATTGATTTAAAAACGGAAAAAGTTACAAATCTAACAAATGATATTTTTTCTGATTTTTCTCCATCATGGAGTTTAAATGGCGATAAAGTATTTTTTAGTTCCGATCAATCAAGTTATAAGAATAATACTGATATCTCAAAAATAGATTTTTCGCAAAAAGATATTTTTATGTATGATTTCAATACTGAATCTATTATACAAATTACTGATACTGATCATGATGAAGCTTATCCTGTAGCATCAAAAGATAATATTTTATTTTATACAGCTGATTATAATGGGGTTTACAATATCTTTAAACATGATTTAACTACAAATGAAGCTTATCCTATTACGAATGTTATTACTGGTATCCAACAGATTGATGTTGATAGAAATGCAGATAAAATAGTTTTTGCTGGATATAAAGAAAGAGGCTGGGACCTATTTTTAATGAATAATCCAATTGAAGTGGAGAATAAAGAAGTCCCTGCTACAATATTTTATACTACAAAAGACGAACCAGAAGATTTTGAAGATTTACGTTTTGTTACAAATAAACCAACCACTGATGAACCAGAAGATTATTCAAACTATATTTTTGCTCGCAATTATAAAAAATTTAATGATCCAGATCATGTAGACCCAGATCAAGAATTGACCTCTGTTGACTCTTTACGTCTTTCCGGTAATTACAATCCACAAAAGTACAAAACAGAGTTCTCATTAGATTATGTTTATACCAGTGCTTCTATTGATAATTTATTTGGGACTACTGGTCTTGCTAATATTGCATGGAGCGATGTTATGGGAGATCATCAATTACGATTTGCTTCTAATCTTGTGATGGATTTAGACAATAGCGATATCATATTGGGTTATGGATATCTAAAGAATAGAACAAACTATTATGGCCAACTTTTCCAATATGCAAATTTATTCTCTTTAGGTTATAGTATTGATACTGATTATATAGGTTTCTTAAGAGATTATGGTGTTGGATTTTTTGCCCAATATCCGTTTTCAAAATTTAATAGAATTGATCTTGGCGCGACGTTACGAGGTATTAGTTATGAAATAAAAGAGATTGACTATTGGACTGGACAAGTGCAGACAAATTATTCAGAAAGTTTAAAGTCATTTATTCCTTTGGTCAGTTGGGTCTACGACAATACAACGAATACTTACACTGGTCCTAATGATGGATTAAGACAATATTTAACTTTCCAATTCAGTCCTGATATGGGTGATGATAGTCTTGCTTTCAAGACCATTAAATTTGATATAAGAAAATATTTTAAGATTAATAGGAATTATAGTTTTGCCACTAGATTAATGTTGGGAAGAAGCTTTGGTGAAAACCCTGAAAAGTTTTTTCTAGGTGGATCTTCTCAGATGACATTTTATTCTGATACTCAGACTGAGGGTAGAGACGATTCAGGATTTTATGCACAAAGAATCTTAGACTATGAGAGTTCTACTGTGTTAGAAGATGTTTATTTTACAGAATATGTATTTCCTGTTAGAGGAGCACGTTATAGAGAACGTACTGGTGAAAACGTTGCTGTTGCCAACTTTGAATTTCGATTTCCATTTATTAATTATGTTGATGTTGGATTTCCTGCTAGAATTAGATTTGGTAATATTTTTGGTCATCTTTTTTTGGATGTTGGTGCCGCGTGGGATAATAGTGAAGAATTTGATGATAGTGCTCTTGTTCGATCCAAGTATAATTTAACGCATCCTGATGCTTCTCCAATTATTTCTACTCTCGGAATTGGTATGAAAATATTTACTCCATGGGCATTGATAAGACTTGATACTGCCTGGGATCGTTATCCTGATGGCGACTATTCTAAGCCTCAATACATTTTATCGATTGGGTACGATTGGTAATTCGTTGAAATTTATAATCAAATCAAAAGATAAATATTCATTAGCAAGAACAGGACAAATTCAGACAGACCACTCTGTTATTGAAACACCTGTTTTTATGCCAGTAGGTACACATGGAGTTGTCAAATCGATATCACCAAATGAACTATATGATTTGAATACACAAATTATGTTATCTAATACTTACCATCTTTACTTAAGACCTGGAACGGACATTATTGAAGAAAATGGTGGATTACATCAATTTTTGAATTGGTCTAATAGTATCTTAACAGATAGTGGTGGTTATCAAGTGTTTTCTTTAAATAAAATGAACAAGATTACCGACAATGGTGTTCATTTTAAATCACATCTTGATGGTAGTATGCACCTTTTTACCCCAGAGATCTCGATGGAAGTTCAGCAAAAATTAGGATCAGATATTATTATGGCATTTGACTATTGTCCTCCAGCAGATTGTACAAAAAGAGAGTTAAAAAGAGCTTCTAAATTAACTCATGATTGGACCAAAAGAGCGTATGATTATTTAAATACACACAAACCACTTTATAATCACGGACAAGTTTTATTTCCTATTATCCAAGGAGGTGTTGATAAAGATGAAAGAACAAAATGCTTAGAACAAATGCTTCCTTTTGCTAATTGTGGTATAGCAATCGGAGGATTGTCAGTAGGAGAAAAAAAAGAACCAATGTTTGATACCGTACACTTATTAGGTGAAGCTATTCCTGAGAATCATCCACGATATTTAATGGGCGTGGGGAAACCAACTGATATTGTAAAATCAATTTTAAGAGGAATAGATATGTTTGATTGTGTATTGCCAACAAGGAATGCAAGAAATGGCCAACTTTTTACTAGTGAAGGAATTATTAACATTATTAATAGTAAGTACAAACATGACATTTCACCAATTGATGAAAATAGTAATATTACTTTTGCCAAAGAATATTCTAAATCATACTTAAGATATTTATTCCAAATTAATGAAATCTTAGGTATTCGAATTGCTACATTAATTAATATTGCATACTACTTTGATTTAATGAATCAAATTAAATTTGAAATTAATAACCATACTTTCGTAAAATGGTCAGAAGACTATCTAAAAAAATATGAGAATAGCGAATAAGTTATTTTTACTTTTGGCGATTATTTTTATTAATAATTGTGCATCAGTATCTGCACCACAAGGTGGAGAAATTGATGCTATTCCTCCAGAATTAGTTTCAACAACTCCAAAAATATTGACCGAAATTAATCCAACTCAAAAAATTACAATTCAATTCAATGAGTATTTACAAGAAGCATCTTTAAAAAAAGCAATTAAGATTTTTCCAACTGGAGACTATAACTTTAAATATGAATATAAAGGAAATGAAATTGATTTCTGGATGCCATCAAATTTAAATACTGACACTACATATATGCTTGTGTTTGATACTAACCTTAAGGATGAACATGGTGTGAATATTGCTCAAGATATTGTTATTCCATTTTCAAGAGATTCTGTCTTCCATTCTGGCAGAATTGAAGGGACTATTTTTGGAGATTTTAATACTGCATTTATTCTCTTATGGTTAAACAATCCAAGTAAGGCTATGATGCTCGATACCACCCCAGATTATATTTTGCGTGCATCACCAAATGGTGCATATCAGTTTAATTTTTTACCTAATACAGAGTTTTCAATTTTAGCAGTCCAACAATATGGATCAAATATTGATTATACAAAAGAAGCATTTTCGTTTTATCGAAAAAATAAATTATCATTGCATAATGATTCATTAAGTAATATTAATTTCTATCTTACAAGATCTACAAAGAAAGAAGAGAGTGTTGTATCTTCTGATAGTTTGACAGTTGATGATACTGCTAAGAAAGTATTGGTAAAGACAGCTACCATATTGGGATCTGTTAAAGGTAATTTTCTTTATCCTATAAATGTATTTTTAAAAAATACAAAGAACAATTATACCAATGCAGTAGAATTAGGAGGTAATTATACTATTGATGAAGTTTTGGAAGGGAAATATCAATTATTGATTTATGAAGATAGAAATAATGATTTAATTTTAAATATGGGATCTTTTACTGATGAACAATTTGCTGAAAGATTTTATGTTTACCCTGATTCATTAATTTTAAGAGCCAATTGGGAATTAGAAATTCCAATATGGAATTATAGCTTAGAAAAGGAGCAATAACATGATTGTTGTGGCTGTAAGTGGATATTTTGATCCAATTCATGTAGGACATTTAGAACTTTTAAAGCTTGCAAAACAACTGGGAGATAAGTTGGTTGTAATTGTTAATAATGATCAACAAGCTGTCTTAAAAAAAGGGAAATCTTTTATGAATGAAAAAGATAGAATGGAAATTGTTTCTGCATTACAATCTGTTGATGAAGTATTTTTGAGCATTGATAATGATAAAAGTGTGTGTAAAAGCTTGGAATTTCTAAAACCAAATATCTTTGCCAATGGTGGGGATAGAAGTTTAAATGAAATACCAGAGACTGCTGTTATGAAAAAATATTCTATCAAAATGGTAGATGGTTTAGGAGCAAAAATTAGAAGTAGTAGTAAAATTACTGGAATCAAATGCGACTCAAAGAAATAAATAAAAAATATGAAGAACTTATTCATGATTTTATCGAGCTAAGCGATCGGTTAAATGTAAAAATTGTACATGATAAAGGAGATTTTAATGGAGATCATTGTTTATTATTTACCAATAATTTGATTGTTATTAATAAACATAAGCCATTGGAACAACGTGTAAATATTTTGGCAAAATGTTTTGGTAAAATGAATCTCGATAATATTTATATTAAACCTGTGTTGAGAGAACTAATTGATAAAGTGAAATTGGAAAACGAATATGTCACATAAAAAACATCTGTGGGCTCCATGGAAAATGGAATACATTAAGAATAAAGATGCATCACAAAAAATTTTTTCTAGTAAACCAAATGAAGCTGAAGATAAAGAAAATCTTATTCTTTATCGTGGTGAATTTTGTTATATCATCATGAATTATTATCCATATAATAATGGACATTTAATGGTTGTTCCATATGAGGAATCAGATTCAGTAGAGCATTTAGCAGACGAAACATTAATAGAACTTATGAGAGTTGCCAAAAAAACTATGAAAATTTTAAGAGAAAATTTACAATGTCATGGATTCAATTTTGGAGCAAATATTGGTAAAGGATCTGGTGCATCAATTGAAGGACATTTACATTTTCATATTGTTCCACGATGGACATCTGATACTTCTTTTATGCCAGTAGTAGGATCAACAAAGGTTGTTGCACAAGGGTTGCATGATACCTATGATCAGTTAAAACCATTCTTTGAGGAAATGAAATAATGGATTTATTTACTCATTCTTGGCTTCCTCTGATGTATCAGTATGGTTTTGGTCTCCTAATTTTTGGTGGTGGACTTTTTACAGTGTTCCGTGCTTATGGTGGCAGTGAATTCTGGACGAAGCATAAAATATGGATGCAAGTTTTAGTGTGGGGATTTATTTATATTTTTTCTATTCATTTATTGATGACATTATCAGCATTAAATGATGCTCCAAAGATATATCTACTCATTCTTGCTTTGTATATATTAAACGTTGGTATTCTTGTGAGGAATGTCAAATGAATACACTTATTCCAACAACTGGATTATTTTGGGGGATCTTAATTTGTTATGTCTTTTTTGTATTGGGCGCAGGATTATTTTTCGCCCGTAATAACAAATCAACTGAAGATTTCTTTTTTGGTGGGAGACGATTTTCTTGGTGGTTAATCGCAATGTCGATGTTAGCTACAGGAGTAGGGTCACATAGTTTTGCAAAATATGCTTCGAAAGGGTTTGAGTATGGATTCTCATCCACAATGACCTATATGAATGATTGGTTTTTTATGCCATTATTATT
>CAZSGU010000028.1:0-7128 GCA_964606555.1 uncultured bacterium
GATCCACCACTTAAGTTAAATTGTGATACACTAGTTGCAATAAATTCAATTTGATTTGTACTAACAAATTCCATAATTCTTTTGTCTTCAATCATACTTGTTCCCACTAAAAGACCAGGAAGAGTTAAGCAATTCATTGCTGTTCTGGCATTAAGAGATTCTTCTTTATTTGAATAATATTGGCTTAAGAGCTCCCAATTATGCTGTTTACATAATGTTTGTAATAATTTGTAATTATTATCATCAAAGACTTCTTTTGCACACATCAAGGCAATACAATTATTGCTAGAATCAAATATAGGAGAAATTGCAGTATCGAGATGGTATCCTTGTGAATATATGATGTGGAGCGAATTCACTCCCATCAGTTCTGCCATTGTTTCAGCCCCAGCTTTGTTATTACGCGAACATCCAGACAACAACATATTTTCATTTGGTAGATAAAAAAATTCACCTCCTTCTGCAATACATTCATTTTTTGGAAGAGTTTTGATGGTATATCCTAATTCCCCCAATGTGTCCTTTACAAAATCTGTTTCTTCTAATCGTTGAGGAAGACGCATATTACAAATAACAACCTCTTTATTTTGATTGCATAGGAAATGGTCTCTTGTAAATACAAAATCAAACTTTTTAGCATTTTCTAATTGTTCTGAAAAAGGAACAAATATAATATCAAATTCTAAATCACTGATAACTTTTACCAATGCCTTATGTTCTTTGATTACATGGGCGTGATTTGGTATGACTCCCGCTTTCATCATATCATTATCAGGATATGCTGTAATCCCGTCTCCCCACCAAGGTATTGATGGAAGTTCACTCATTACAATTTTTATTTTTTCCATATTAACTAAGAGAATAAACTTACAATTTTTAAATTAGATTTATAAAGTTAAATTCCGACAGTTATGCATTCTGATATTTTAACAGTAAAAGACTTAGATCGCTATTTACCTGCTATTAAAACAAACGAAGATATGCGATTTAAAAACAAATTGTCTGAAGGAGTTTTTCTATCAGATGCAATTGATGGTCTTATTGAACTGCCTGATGAATCAATTGATTTAATCATTACAGAACCTTCGAATGGGCCTAAAAACGAAAAAACAAAGAAAAATTCTCCAACCTATACAAATTATTTAGATTGGATGCAGGTTTGGCTTACAGAATCAAGTCGTGTACTAAAATCTACTGGTTCAATCTATATTTTTTGTCCTTGGGAGTCTTCTGGTATGTATCATTCCTTATTATCAAAAAAATTTCATGTACAATCACGTATTACCATAGAGCGCAACAATGAAAGTTCTGATTTTAGTAAATCAAAATGGGAAAATGAACTATTTGATATATGGTTTGCTACCAAAACAAACGATTATATTTTTAATCAAAATTATGTAGTAGATGGTAAGATTATAGAAGATGAAAAAAACCAAGATTCAAAAAGCAATTTATGGTTTCATTTAGATTATTATGAAGTGATTAACAGAATATTAAAGTCTAGTAGCTTTAAATTGAATTGGGTGCTTGATCCATTTATGAATTCTGGAAGCGTTGGTTTAGTATCTAAAAAGTCTGGAAGAAGATTTATTGGTTTTGAGTCCAATCAGGATAAATTATTGTTATCTATGAAACGAATAAATGAAGGGGAATAACATATGTTTGACCAAATTCAAAATGATATGAAAACTGCTCTCAAAAATGGAGAGAAAGTCAAAGCTAATACTCTAAGACTCTTAATTTCAAAGTTAAAAAATAAAGCAATTGAAGTTGGATCTTCATTGGATGACAAACAAATTCTACAAGTAATACAAAAAACAGCCAAACAACACAAAGAATCCATCAAAATGTATAAAGAAGGAGATAGAGAAGACTTAGTACTACAAGAACAAGCCGAACTTGATATTGTAGAGAAATATTTACCATCAATGATGGATGAGAATGAGATTACAACAATTGTCGAATCTATTATTAAAGAAACTGGTGCAACTACAATGGCAGATTTTGGAAAAGTAATGCCTCAAGTAATGAAAAAAGGTGCAGGCAAGATTGATGGCAGTATGGCCCAATCAATCTTAAAGTCAAAATTATCTTAAATAGCCATGGTTATTGATATTCTTTTTTCAATTCTAATTTTATTCATTGGTATTGCAGGCAGTAGAAAGGGATTTCTAGATGAAATTTCAGAATTTATTGGTATTGGTCTTGCAATATGGTTAGCAATGTCTTTTTATGTGGATTTGACTATAAAATTACATTCTTTTATTAATATCAATATGGAACTAATTCAGTTTTTTTCTGCTATTATTATTTTTATTGTTACTATTGTAGGAGTTAGATTTATAACAAGTGTTTTATCATTTTTTTATGAGAATTCAGATATTTTTTCAATGGCGAATCAATTATTTGGATTTTTATTTGGAATATTAAAAGGAATACTATTATTAGTTGTTTTTTTATGGTTTTTTGATAATTATATATCAAATAATATCTATACTATGCTTACAGAAGAGTCACAAATCATTTCTTTACTTAATCCTATGAAAGATTGTATTAATCAATCAATAACAATACCTTTATGATATGGGAAGAATTGCACAAGAAACCATAAATAGAGTTTTAGATGAAGTAGATATTCTTGAGGTAATTTCACAATATGTAGATCTCAAAAAAAGAGGAAAAAACTACTTTGGTTTAAGTCCTTTTAGATCGGAAACAAAACCTTCATTTAGTGTCGCTGCTGATAAAAATATGTGGTATGATTTTGGATCAGGTCAAGGCGGAAATGCCATCCAATTTTTAATAGAACATGAACGTATTGGTTTTGCAGAAGCAGTACGATTGCTTGCTAAAAAATATGGAATTGAAATAATAGAAATTGGAAATAAAGAACAAGACAATCTGTATGACCAACTGTATGAAATCCATGAACTAGCATGTATTTATTTTGAAAATAATATTAAATCTGCTAGAGCTAGTAAGGGTAAAAAATATCTGAAAGAACGACAATTTAGTGATGCTACTATTAAACAATACCGACTAGGAATTTCTCTTGATAGTTGGGATAGTTTATTGAAGGAAGTCAAAGGGAAATTTGATGAAGATATTTTAATAAAATCTGGTTTATTTTCTGAATCCAAAAAAGGATTAGTAGATCGATTCAGAAATAGACTAATGTTTCCATTTTTTAATCTTTCAGGAAAAATAATAGGTTTTAGCGGTAGAACTTTGTCCCCAGATGATGATGTCAAGTATCTTAATTCACCTGAAACATTTTTATTTCAAAAAAGCAAAATTTTTTATGGGGCATACCAAACATTACCAAATATACGAAAACAAAATTTTGCAATCTTAGTAGAAGGACAAACTGATTATCTGCGTTTAGTAGAGAATGGTTTTTCTAATGCAATTGCTACTTCAGGAACTGCATTTTCGACTAAACATGCTGCTGTGCTTAAAAAACATACTAATCGAGCTATTCTTGCTTATGATTCTGATGATGCCGGTGTTAATGCTGCTATACGTGCGAGCTATGCATTGTTACAACAAGGTATAGAAACGCGTGTATTGTTTTTTGGTAATGACTATGATCCAGACGATTTTTTTCAAAAAGAAAAAAACAGTCGAAAGGAATTCAAACAATTAATTAAAACATCTCTTCACCCAATTGAATTCATTGTAAAGCAAAAGGAAATTTTAAAACAAAGTGCAACACAACGATCCCTCTTCGTTGATGAATGTCTTAGTGAGATTAAAATGGTATCTGACTCAATTATTAGAGATGATTTAATTAGGAAATTATCTAATGAGATTTCCATTCCTGAAACAGAAATTTTGAATCGATTTAAATCAATTAAAACAAAAATATATCGCCCAGATGATGTAAAGAAAAGCAAAATACAAGAAACTCATTATACTTCTCTATCAGATAAAGCACAATTAGAACTCATTAAACTTGGATTACATTATCCAACTTCTGTTAAAGAAATTGCAATTGAATTATTTAGCAATGCTTTATTACAAAATGTGATGAAAACACTTATCAAAAATATTGATAACAATTATACCATTAGTCAATTACTTGAAATAACTGGAGGAACTCCTGAAGAACGAAACTTAATCGCTAGTTTTGCTATTCATTCACCTGAAAAGGGAAGTCAGGATCAGATTTTAAAAGATTGTGTATTAATTTTAGAACAAGAACCTATTAAACAGAAAATTCAAGTATTACGAGATAAAATAAGACGCCTTGAAGATGATGGTTCCTCCCCTGAAACTTCTCTTGTAACAGAATTAACTGATCTTCAGAAACAACTACAATAAAAAAGCCCTCCATTGCTGAAGGGCCTCTTTATATTTTACTAATCTAAAAACTACAGATTAATAATTAATTGTAAATCCAATTACCCAAGATCTAGGTTGTCCTAAACGGACTCTTAGATTTGCAACATCACCTGATCCATCATATGCGTCAACAAAGTCACCGACATATAATTCGTCACCAGCGTTATGAACAGAAGCATTCAGTGTTACATCTTTGCCACCTACATTCATTCCGTATTGGAATTTCAAATTATATAGAGTGCTAAAATCAGTAACATAAGCATCGTCAGCAAAAGTATTATTTTCGCCAAGTAAGAATGCTAAGTCTTGAATAGCTCCATCATAACCCCATCTAGGATACTGTTTTCCAAAATGTTCTACTTCAATTGAAGCTTTCATTGTGTTCCAGAATCCTGTTAAAATCAAGTTATGAGCTTCTTGTGGTGCTCCAGATACCATTACATCTTTAACATACAAGTCAAAGTTTGTGGAAGTGGATGGATCACCAATTACTTCAAAATATGTATAACTTAAATCATCAGTAAATCTCCAGTCACTTACATGACCACGTGCGTCAATTCTAAGTACTGGGATTGGTTGATAAGCTATAGAATATTCTAAACCTGAGTGATTTTCTTCCAAACCATCAATACTAAAGAATGATTCGTTTCCACTAAGGTCTTCTACAGTACCGCTTTGAGCTCTATCAGACCACTGAGATGTGTAGTAGTTTAAACTACCTGCCCACTGGCCATTAGCAGCTTGGAATCTAGCACCAATATCAAACCAAGTAGCCTTTTCATTATTAAAATCAGTGTTTTTGATGAAATTAGCATCATCAACTAATTTATCTAATGAAGGGGTTAGGTTTGCAGTACTAAAGTTACCATACAATAGCCATGTGTCACTTATAGGATAAGTACCACCGACTTTCATTTGATAACCTGTTTCAGCGTCTGCGTCTAAGGTTGGTTCTCCTAACTGGAAGTGATCTTGTACAGAATAGCTAGCGCTAGTAGTACCAAACATACCAAACGCAGTAGCTCCACTACCATCATTATAGCTTACTTGTGCATATCCACCTTGCCAATCAATTTGATTGGTATTGTCATACTGGATTTTATCACCAAGTGTTCTGTATTTTTCTTGATCTGTTGTCCAATTTTCGTTTGAACTGTTGTAGTATACATCCCCACCAAGCAAGTCATAGACTTGTCTGTAGTGTTCAACTTCTGCTGTTCTGACATCAAGTCCGAAAGTCAGCTTTGTTGATTCAGAAAGATCCCAATCTAACTTAGACATTACGCCATAAGTATATTGATTGTTTCTACTACCTCTTAGGATACCTCTAGATTGATAGCCGTAACCATCAACCCAGTCCAATGTATTACGACGAATAGTTTCATCATAATCACGTCCTGAACCGTCAGATTTCCAACGAAGACTTCCAGCACTACCTGAACCACCACCTTCACCACCAGAGTAGTAAAGCGCAGTAGATAGAAGCATATCATCTCTTACTTGATTGTAAGAGTTAACTTGCACAATTGGTTTGTGGAAGTAGTTATTTCTTTCATTAATCATTGTTGAAGAATGCGGATCAGCTTCTCTCCAATTCCAACCGTCAAATGGTACCCAACTAGCGAGTGCACGTTTGCCGTGGTATGGAGTGTCTAGCTCATCAGCTCTAGGATTCCAATCTACACCATATTCTGTTCTTAAATCTTCTTCAGCTACACCCATATCTCTAGCTAAATCATGACTATAATTTGAAATACGATTATTCCAGAAATTATGACCATGTATTTGTGGAGATCCAAGTGCAACCATTTCTATACGATTATTATCGTCAATAGAATAAGATGTATTAAAATAGTAAGACCATGCGTCAGAATAAGTTCCTGTTGCAAAGAAACGATCTGCAGTTCTACGTGAAGCTGCCATGACAACTGTCATTTTATCGTCCATTATTAATCCAGAATTTACTGTTACTGCAGTCTTACTGAAGTCGTATTCACCGACTTCTTGCTTTATTTGTACACCAGCTTCAGTTGTTGGAGCTGCACTAATAAAGTTTACAGTTCCACCTAAACTAGGTACAGCTAGATTAACAGCTCCCGCTCCTCTTTGCACTTGTACAACTGATGCAACATCAGCAAGTACAGTCCAATTTGAGAAGTATAGGTTTCCATTTTCCATATCGTTCATTGGAACACCATTAATCAAATAAGCTGTATAACGATCGTCAAATCCACGAACGTATACATTTTCATCATCCCAACCACCACCGTTTTCGACGAAAACACTAGGGAGGGTTGACAATGCTTTCGGCAATCCACGACCACCTAATCTGAAATCAATATCAGCTTTGGTATAGTCGTCGTATGAGATAGCATCAGTATTGTCTACACGATTTGCTAAGACATCAACACCGCCCAACGCAACGGATGAAGATGCAAGCGTGAAATTAGCAGATTCGTTGGAATTCTGTATTTTCACTGTAGCAGACGATTTGTTATGTCCTACTACGCTAGCAGTTACTGTGTAGGTGCCATTAGGAAGATCTATTGAGTATGCTCCACTTAATGTGGCAGCAGCACCCGAAGAAGTTCCTTCGACAACAACATTGGCTCCCGGTAAGGCATTTCCATCTGCGTCCGTAACGGTCCCAGAGACTGTACCTTGACCAAGGACTGCGCCAGAAATCATAATGATTCCGAGTAGCGCACCAAGAATCGTACGATTCATAGTTAACTCCTTTTTCTTGGTTACTTTCATATATTAATATATTCAAAAGCACGAGTA
>CAZSGU010000029.1:0-7021 GCA_964606555.1 uncultured bacterium
ACAACAGAATCATGTTCATCAACAATTTCTTTCCCCAATAATGTTTCGACTGCATCTTCTAAGGTAATTAAACCAGTAAGAGTGTCAAAATCATCCTTAACAAGACATAAATGATCTCTATTTTCAATAAATAACTCTAAAACTTTATCAATAGAATCATTCTCATTCACCCACGGAATGTCCTTAATAATCTCTAACATTCTAGTGCTGAACTGATCTTCGGCTTTACGATTGATGATATCATAACGGTTTACCATACCAATCACATTGTCCAAATTTGCCTCAAAAATAGGTATTCTAGTAAAATCTAGAGTTTTATGCTCCTCTAGGACTTGTCCAACTGTCATATCCTTGTTAAGGGCGAATATAACGTTTCTTGGGGTCATTACGTCGCTAACTTTAATATCTTTTAGACGGAGAGTGTTTTCAATTAAATCTGTTTCTTGTTCTTCTAAAACACCTTCATCCTCACCCATTTCTGCCATTGCAATTACTTCTTCTCTCGTAACAGAAGCAGAATCAGAACCAAAATTAGAGATAAATTCAGCTAATAAAACAAACGGATAGGTTACCCAAATTAAAAATTGAATAAATCGTACTGAAATACCAACTAATACTCTCCAATATATACTTCCTATTGTTTTAGGAATAATTTCAGAAAAAAGTAGGATTAAAACAGTTAATACCCCTGACGCTATTGCAACATAAGCTTCCCCATAAATCTTCAACACCTGTGCACCAACGCCTGCTGCTCCTATTGTATGAGCAAAAGTATTTAAGGTTAAAATAGCTGCTAATGGTCTGTTGATATTATCTTTAAATCTATCAAGAATAAATCCGCTTTTCTCGTTTTCTCTCTTCAAGATTGACGAGTAAGAACTTGGAGTAGAAAGCAATACCGCCTCTAATAAAGAACAAATAAATGAAAGAAATAATGCTAAACAAAAATAAGTAATTAATAACGTCATGTCGAGGAAACGCTACTTTTTTTTGCTGGGAGATATAACAATATAAAATGTATAATCATTAAAAATTCAAAAAGAAGAATATACCAAGGCCATTCTCTTGTTAATATCAGAGGATTATTTGCAATCGGAGCTTCAGCCAAATACATATAATTCCCTCCAACAAGCCAGTTTACTGTCCCTACAAATAATAAAACAGGTTGGGTATAAAGAGCAATTCTCCATAAAGCACCTTTTGTTAGACTTCTCCCCATAAATACCATAAGCCATACAGGAACAAGGAAAATCATTGAATGCCCAACATAGTAATCAAATACTTGGAAATTACTCGGATCTCCTCCTGTAAACTCTGGACTGATGATAGAATGAATAAAACCACAAATTCCCCAGAAATATAGGAATTCAAACAAAGTTTGATTCCGATAAAAAATAACAATTCCTGCTAGAATACCAGAAAGACCACACATTTCGAGCGGTAAATCAGAAGCGAGAACAAATTTTCCGTTATAAAGTTGGGCCAATTCTGGAGCAAATGCCATCACCAATTGATATATTCCCATTGAATATGTTAGATAAAGACGGGTTTTCTTATCCATATATCTCCCCATAAACAATATTATAGAGATAAAAAGGATAGAAAAGATGAATCCATTCCACCAAAAAGATCCAAAAGTTTCAGGAGACCAGTGTGGTATATATGTATCGCTCAATTTATCTTTCTATTAAGTTGCAAAAATCTGTTTATCATCTTTAAAGGACTTAAATTCTAAAGCATTTCCACAAGGGTCAAGGAAAAACATTGTTGCTTGTTCTCCAGGCTCCCCTTTAAAACGAATTTTTGGCTCTATAATAAACTCCATATCATGACTTATCAGACGGTCACGTAATTCATGCCATTGATTCCACGTCAGAATAACTCCAAAATGACTCGCAGGAACGTTGTCTCCGTCTACTTTATTTGTCTCAATACCTTCTTTATTATCCACTAAGTGTGCTACGACTTGATGCCCAAACATATCAAAGTCAATCCAATGATCAGATGTTCTTCCAACATTACATTGTAAAACATCAACATAGAATGATTTAGTAGTGTCTAAGTCTGTAACTGGAAACGCTAAATGGAATGGCCTCATTAGACGAATATTAACTATTATAACACATCAATCCAAGAATTAATTATAATTCAAGTATTAGTTTATGTTATTCTTCTATCTCCTTATATAAGTGAAAATGAAATGATATCATTTACAAATTTTTGATTGAATTTCTTAGATGTTACAACATCATTATGCCCTGCACCTTCATATATTTTATAGGAGGCATTTAAATGGTCTTTTAGATATAATGATGCATGGTTTGGTATAATATTATCTTTATCATTTATAATACATAACACATTATCAGGACCGCTAAAATGAGGGTTATCATAGAATTCTTGCCATGAATTACGATAATTCAAAAATTCCTTTAAAAAATTTGGATTCTCTCTTACGGTTTTTGTCCAAAGTTGATGTTGAACCTCTTTAGGGGTATGATCTGTAAAAAACATAGGTTGGGTAACCCAATATGGCATATATCCACTAAACATTAGCTTCATTATCATTTTTTTGAATCTTTTTTTAATAAAATTGCTTTTTTTCTTCTTTTTCTCAGAAGAAAGCCCTGATGCAACAATGATTAATTTATCAATCCTCTCCCCTAGCTTATAAGCAACATATCCTGCAAAAAGACCGCCTAAACTATGCCCTACAAGAATGATATCTCTATCAGGGTGATTTTTGGTGATATTTTCGACGCTATTTAACGCAGAATTAAATCCAGTTTCCATAGTTGTAAAATCCAGATCAATAAATGAATAGCGTATATTTTTTCTGTCGAGAAGAGGTCTGATACTCTCCCAGAAAAATGATCTAATTCCAATCCCATGAAAAAAAACAAAGTGTTTCACTGAAATATCCTTCTAAAATGTGCCCGGAGCCGGACTCGAACCGGCACGGAGTTTAAGCTCCGAGGGATTTTAAGTCCCTTGTGTCTACCAATTTCACCACCCGGGCAACATAATTTGCCTGAGGCGTCGGTCGGATTCGAACCGACGAATAGCGGTTTTGCAAACCGATCCCTTAGACCGCTTGGGTACGACGCCAATTTTCAACCCAAAAACGTGGAAATATAGATATTTAGAGGGTCAATTCAAAATCATTAACTAATATTCCAGGACAATTGGTCTCCCCTGGATCTCTCCCGACATAAGTATCAATAACTGGCCTAGCCAATACCTTTTCTCCAACTGCTTCTAAATTATCTCCAAGAAAATTATAAAAAGAATCGTCAAAACGCATGGTTTTAATAGGAGCAATCATTTCTCCATTTTCCACCCAATAACAAACATAACGTGTTAATCCTGTAATTCTTCCTCCTAAATTATCACTCCAATTTAGGTAATGAATATTGGACATAAATAAACCTGTATCTAATGCTTTTAATTTATCATTATCATGCAAAGATCCTCCGTGTATAGATGGAGAACGTAAATATTCCCCCATTCCCCATGAATTTTCGTCTTCAGCATAATTTGACTCAAGATTATACTCATTTGCCGTTTTAGAATTAATAAGAGCATTTTCAAATACACCATTCTTAATAATTGAGACGGTACTAGAGACTTCTCCCCTTGTATTAAATGGGGCAGTTGTTAAATCTGTAAATGATTCATCCAAAGAAAATAAAGGAGATAATTTCTTTTTTTCATTCCTCATTTTGATAAAACAACTCGATCCTTTTCGTATAGAAGATTCACTCACACCGTTCCACGAAAACATATCAATAAAATCAGCAACAGCACATGGCTCAAACCATGTTCTATATTTTCCTGGTTTTAGCTCTATTCTTGGTTTATCCATTAAGGATAATTGGCTTGAAGCATCCGTAAAAACTTTATGAAATTCAGATTCATTCCAATTTGAATGAGGATACAATATCTTGACCATATTTTCATTTCTATCAATGAGAGAAAAATCAAAAAGAAAAGAATCTTTTTCAAACCAGTGTTTTGTTCCATTAGAAGCACAACATCCACGGAAAATCTTTCCAGAACTCCATACACCTGTTAGAGTGTTTTTATTAATAATTCCCATCAGAGAATCAAGTATATTATCTCTTTCTGGCAAATTACCAAGTGCATTTATTTCTACTGAACCAAATTTATCTGGAAAAACAATATGATCACTTGGAGGTGTTGCGTTAAGCGACAATCTTAAAATATCAATCTCTTTAATAATTTTACGGACTGAAGAATCTAAATCTGCAGAGATTGTTGTTATGGATTGTAAACACTTATTCTTATTATACAACGAAAGGGTTAAGTTAAAATCTTCTATGATGCCAGATTGTCTTAATTTAGAATCATTAAAACGAAAATATTGTGAGTTTTCTCCCTCAAGAAAAAGTGTCAATTGTTCATCTGAATTGAGACAATCAAATACTTTGCTGCATAATGTATAGAATATTTCTTTTTTCATTACACTCCCCCAAAGACTTGGATATCTTTAAATAAACACAATGGAGAAGCATGTCCAACACGTTCGACCTGGTTTGGTTCTCCTTTTCCACAATTTGGTGTACCAAACACCTCAAATGTGTCTTGATCTCCCACCATATGTAAACTCTTCCAGAAAGGATTGGTAATTCCTCTATAATTTGGGTTTTTTACTACCTTTGTTAATTTTCCATCTTCAATCATTCTTCCATACTCACAACCAAACTGAAATTTGTTGCGATAATCATCAATAGACCAAGAACGATTACTCTCCATATACACTCCTCGCTTAATACTTCCAATAATCTCATCTCTTGTCGATAAACCCGGTGATAGATTAATGTTAGCCATACGATCAATAGGAATACGATTCCAAGAGGAAGCTCTAAGGTTTGAAACCCCATTAACACCAGATCGTACTTGACTTTCAATTCCACCAAGCCCTCTAACGAGTATTCCATCTTTAATAAGATGTTCTTTTGATGCAGGCATTCCTGCGTCGTCAAATGCATATGTTGCTAATTGATTATCAATTGTTGGGTCAAAAACAATGTTCATTAATTCTGATCCATACTGCAAGGAACCAAAATCAGTAAGATTAACAAAACTAGATCCAGCAAAATTGCGTTCATCTCCCAAAATACGATCCAATTCTAGAGGATGTCCTACACTCTCATGAATCTGTAACATCATTTGATCTGGAGCAAGAACCAAGTCCGTTACCTCTGTCGGACATTGGTCAGCCAAAAGTAATTCTACAGCCTGTTCCGAAATAATCTCAGCTTCTTCTTTTATATCATAGTTTCTAACAAATTCTGCACCTGTTTGATAACAATGTCCTCTCATTCCATGATTTGATCTAGTTTGACTGTCTAATTTATTTTGTGCTGTTGATGATAATTCAATTAATGCAATATCCATTTTTTGATCAATATCGGCTCCTGAAGTACTATAAATCTTGGTAGTACGTTGAATTAATTCAATTGCAACTGCAGCATGGACAATTTCTTTAGGTTGAAATAGAGCTTCTGCTCCTGTCAATGCAAGATCTTTCATGTCAGCAATAGATAAATCCATCACTGAATCAGAACAATTTGTTCGATACTTTCCTTCGTATCCTTTTCGAACTTCTGCTCCATCAAACTGAAAAATAGAATATTTAGAAGCTACCTTAGCATTTTTACATGCAGTATTGATTGCTTGCACAATATGATCTTCATCTAAATAAGGGGTTGCATAATAAGCAAACTGACCGTCTACAAGTACATCAATCATAACGCCTTTGGAAGACATCCTTTTAATACTATCAACATCAGAATTTTTTGTAGATAACGTATTCTGCACCTCTTCTACATAACGCAATCCCACCCAATCGGCAGGATAATCAACTTTTGACAGTATTTTTTTAAAATCTAAACTCATAGTAAGTCATTTTTGCATAGTTTTTATCTCTAAAAAATAAATATATGCCATAAATATCTACCTGTATGAAAATAATGCAGACATTTGCCCTTTGGCATCGTTTTTGTAACAATATGTATGTAATTAAACAATTAAACCAAAGGAGTTTAAAAATGAGTTTAATAAAATGGAAACCATTAAACAACCAAATAGATACATTTGATAATCTATTTGATCAGTTTTTTAATGATTTTGCGTTCAATCCTCAATTTAGCTTAGCAACCAATCAACCATATTCTCATATGAATGAAAATAAAAAAGAGTATTATTTGAATATGGACTTGCCAGGCGTTGAAAAAAAGGATGTTAATGTACGCCTTGAAAATAATCATGTGATTGTTAGTGGAGAACGAAAAAATGACACTGCTAACAATGAACATGCTTATGGAAAATTTGAACGAATCTTCAAGGTTCCTAGCAATGTGAACGTTAACAAGATCAACGCAAACCTAAAAAATGGGGTTTTAAATATCGCTTTCCCGAAGGACAAAAATGCCATCGGAAAAGAAATTGATATTAAAATCTCTTAAATAAACATAAATAAAAAAAGAAGGGGCATTTAGCCCCTTTTTTTTTAATATTGTTATGTGATTTACGACAACATCTTAAAAACTATTGGTTCTACTCCTATCGTAAAACTTAATTCGATTGGATCTCACCTTGAATGCAATCTCTTTGCGAAACTAGAATTATTTAATCCTGGAGGATCAGTCAAAGATCGTATTGCTCTGGAAATGGTAGAATGCGCGGAGAAAGATGGCAGAATTAAACCTGGAGACACTCTTATTGAAGCAACTTCTGGAAATACCGGGATTGGGCTTGCATTGGCAGCAGCGGTTAAAGGATATAAGATGATTATCGTCATGCCAGAAAAAATGAGCATGGAAAAAGAATTAACTATAAGAGCATTGGGTGCAAAAATTATCAGAACACGAACTGAAGCTGCATATGATGACCCAGATAGCAATTTTTCTATCGCAAAAAAATTAAATGGAGAAATTCCAAATAGCCACATACTAGACCAATGGGAAAATAAGTGCAATCCTGAGGCGCACTATAA
>CAZSGU010000030.1:0-6664 GCA_964606555.1 uncultured bacterium
TTTTTATTCACTTTGATTTGTCTCCCTTAAATATCATTATATACAATCCGATATGCGCAGCAACAAAGACTGTAAAGAAAAACAATGGGAAAAGTAAATCGTGCCAAAAATTGTTCATTAATATCCTTTCAACGCTAATTATAATTCTCTAAAAAAAAATTGGACCTGCTTTTTTCCGCCCTCTGTAAATTGCGAACCGCATTCAATAAAATCAAATCTTTTATGAAATCTTATAGATCCAGGATTTGGTGGATAAATATTCACTTCACATAAAATAATATCATAGTTCTCTTTTTTCGAACATTTTATTAAATCATCATAGAGTGCAGTTCCTAATTGTTTATTTTGAAATTTTTGTATGACTGAAATACGATCAATATACATAAAATTACTATATCGTTCAGATATCCATTCATAGTTCATGCTATCATATTCAATATTTTCTGGTAAACACAGGAGAAATCCTGCAGGATCATTTTTATAGAATACTATTTTGCAATAATTTGCTTGATTAATAAGCAACTGAAGTTTTTCTTCATCTAGCGCTCCCACCTCTGGTTTATTCACATTGTTCGACTCTAAAAGAAATGAAAAAAAATCATCAGTATAATTTTGTAAATGAATCAATTTTGTTCCGCCAACTCGTTCATACCATTACATACAACAGATCCTTGGATACCATATTTTCTTCCATCATAATAGATATATTTATACATCAAATCTCCATTTTGATCCCATGCTTTTTGTTCTCCATTTTCTAATCCATTTTCAAAATTTTTTAGAATAAACAATTGGCCATTGGAATGCCATTCAAGATGTTGACCAACACTTTGGTCTTTATTAAAGTAATACGTATATCGTTTGTTTCCATTAGGCCACCATCCTTCATGTTTTCCATATTTTTTTCCATTGGAATATTTTCTCATTGATTGTAATTGATGGTCAGGATAATAAGTCTTAATGATGCCATCATATTGATTCTCTCTTACAAACTTTTGTACTGTCATTCCATCGATTAAATCAGAATCTTGGACAATAAGAACTTCTGTACAAGAGAATAAAAATATTGTATAGGAAAATAAGAGTACGAACTTAGTTTGTAAAGTATCCACCGCCACTTGCTGCACCTACAGTTCCTTTATATCCGCCAATCAAATAAGGGACTGTTGAAGTAGCATGATAATGGTAAGTGCCATTTGGATATTCATTGGTAGTGTGAGTATGTCCATTGATTTCATCTAAATTGGTTGGATAATTTCCATCAGTTTGGTTAGTTGGTCCATAAACAGGAAAACCATCTAGTGAATATCCTATTAGTATAGAATTATCAGCAAATGTTAAGTATAATGGCTCCCAGTGATAATGATACTGTCCTGTTTGTTGTGGATGTCCATAGTATGCATCAAAAGATCCAGTTTCTTGAGCCAATGGTTGATTATTTGGACCAGCATATTGATTGTAAAATGGTACACCACTTAAAGATACTCCTATTGCCCCTAATGGAGTACTAGCAACTGTATTGGCTACTGTTGGATTAAGGGGAATATAAAATTTAAAATTTTGTGCGGAAATTATATTAGGATTTACACTCATTCCTGAATGTGGAGTTTCATAATTAGTATGTCCAGCTCCCCAATATGGACTATTGTGATTAGGAATTCCAGCTGTCTCAACAACAACATAGTTTCCTGAAATATAAACATCGGTATGTGTATCTATAAATTTTGTAAATCCTACAGGTAGATTAGTATCTCCTCCTCCTGAACCACTAGATCCTGAATTATCATTGTCACCATCGTTATTATAAGGATTAATCGTACTGGATGAATCACATCCGATTAATAATAAGATTGCTATAGCTAAAATTTTATTTCTCATATCTAATTGAACTCCTATAGAACAAAAAGGTAAAAAAATTATCCCAAACTTTAAAGTGTAAAAATTAAGTACCTATTAAAGGAGTTTCCACTGGAATAGCGTTCGATGCAATCGCAATAAAGAAAGAAGTAAACATTATAAACAATATTAGCGTTAACACCATGAGGAAAAATGCTACAACACATACACCAATGGCGCGTGTAGTAGAACTAAAATCTAATGCTTGTCTTACTGCAACAACCATCGCAGCTAGTTGCCATAGTGGAACCAATAATTGAACAATAGATCCAATAATAGGCAATGATGCAAATACATACAATACACCTGGAGCATATGCAAATCCTAATGTACGAAGCAATTCACCTGTATTGGATTCTGTTTCAGGTTCAGGTAAAATTCTTGTTCCAACAAATGCAATAAAAAATGCCCACATAACCCATCGAGTAATACTCCCAAGAATTGATTGTGATATATGTGATAACCCAACGAATAATCCTTGATCTGTTGGCGAAGGAGCTCCAAAAGAAAAAATACCTTCAATAATAGCAACCAATGCAACAGTCATCAATGCTTGTCTTGTTAGATTTTTATCAGCTTCAACTTCTTCATATAACTCTGAATCAAGAATAACTGCTCTATATAATTTCTCTAAATAATTCATTACTCCCTCCAATATAAAAATAATGTATTCATTGTTGTAATAAAAATAGCAACTGCAATAATTATATGCTCCCAAAAAGTTTGATCAAACTTATCTGTATAATACATTATATCATTAACAACAAAAGCTGTTATTCCAGCAACTAAACAAATTTTTAGAAATGATTTTTTGCTCATTATTTCTCTAAATCTCCTTCTATACAAGTGGTATTAAATCCTCCTCTTGTATTATACACAGAAGTTACTTTAAGTCTTTCAGTATTAAGAATATTTTTTAAATCAGAATAAATTCTTTGAGTCACAGCTTCTTGATAAATCCCTACATTCCTAAAACTAATGAAATAATACTTTAATGATTTTAGTTCAACACACTTTCCCCCATCTGGATAATATTCAATAATCACTTTTGCCAAATCTGGTAAACCACTAAAAGGACAAACAGCGCTGAATTCCTTAGTTTTAGTAATGATATATTGATCTTTGCTATCAAAATTAAACGTTTCAAGATAGTCTGGTCTAATTTTATCGACTGTATCAAATGTGAATTTTTTTCCTTGTGCTTTTGGCATTAGTTATTCCCCCCTATATGTACACGAAGAGTCGTTACTTTCACTCACAGTTACTTCTGTTAATCCATTCAAATCAGGTAATAATTTATTCCATATCCAAACCACAATATGTTCTGTTGTAGGATTGGATAAAGTATCTATATCATTTAGATATGTATGATCAAGGAGTGACTGAACATTTTTGTGATAGATATCATCTATATCAGAAAAATCAACTACCCAGCCTTTTGAGCTGTCTAAATGGCCATTTATCTTGACTATCACTGAAAAAGTATGTCCATGCATTTTACTACAAGGATGGCTTTCCGGTAAGCTTGTTAACTTGCGTGCAGCGTGAAATTCATATTTTCTTGTTAATTCAAACATTTTACTTCACCCCAATAATTTTATGTGTTTGGAGGCTTAATCGCCATAGTGGATTTTCCATACAATAAGATACGCATTTCAAAATATTGTTTTGCAATTGTTTTCCATCCATTGGTTGAATACTAAAATAAGTGAAATCTAATGATTCAAATTGTTTAGGATTAAAATTTTTTTGAGGATAAACCAACTTTAGTTCATCACCGTTCTTTAATACTAAATCAGCATTCTTTTTAGGGCTCACACAAACCCAATCAATATTATTAGGAGGAAGTATTGTACCATTTGTTTCAATAGCAACTTCAAAATTATGATTATGTAATTCGTCAATTAATTGTTGATCTAATTGAAGCAATGGTTCCCCTCCAGTAAAAACAACATATTTATTTTTCTTTTTCTTTGGCCAACACATTTCAATTTGATTAATCAGATCATGATGTGATGGATATTTTCCACCATTTTCTCCATCTGTACCAAAAAAATCTGTATCACAAAAATTACAAACTGCTTTTGATCGATCCTTTTCTAATCCTGACCAAAGATTGCATCCAGAAAAACGGCAAAAGACCGCATCTTTTCCCGTATGAAATCCTTCTCCTTGGATTGTAAAGTATATCTCTTTGATTGCATAACTCATTGATAAGTCGTTGGGTCAGTTATATTTGCTTCTTCAAATCCTTTTTTACGTAATACACATGCGTCACATAATCCACAGGCACCTGCATTGGATGGATCATAACATGAATGGGTAATACTATAATCGATTCCCAATTGATTGCCTTTTAGAATAATTTCAGATTTTTTTAGATCAATTAATGGAGTGTGAATCGTAATTTTTTTATCTTTTTGGGTAAACTTTGTTGCCAAGTTTGCCATATGCTCAAAAGATTCAATATATTCGGGTCTACAATCAGGATAACCACTATAATCAAGCGCATTAACACCAATAAAAATATCATAAATCTTATTTACTTCTGCATACGCTAATGCGTAGGATAAAAATATAGTATTTCGTACTGGAACATATGTAATAGGAATTTCTTCTCCGATATTTGCATTTTTTGGTACTTCAATATCATCAGTAAGAGCTGATTGTCCAAATTGTGCAAGATCAATAGTAATAATTTTATGATTATTTATATGAAAATGTTCAGCAATATTTTTTGCTGATTCTAATTCAAATTTGTGTCGTTGACCATAGTCAAATGATAATGCATGAATAGTAAAGGTTTGATTGGCAATTGCAAGAACGGTTGTAGAATCTAATCCTCCACTTAATAAAACGATGCATTGCGCACTTGAAGATCCCATCTATTAACAATGTTCAAGGGTTTCTTTGGAAAGCATTTGGACTACTTTCTTTAAATCACCGGTTTTCTTATATAATGCTAGTTGTCGATCAGCACTTGTGCCTTTTTTTAACATAGTATGTATATAAGCAATTTCTTCTTGTGTACCCAAGGTCTCTGCAGCTTCATCTACCAATTCAATCATTTCTTTAATGAGTTCTTTTGTATCTAATTCTTTTGTTAATCCCAAATCAATTAACTTGCCATTAATTCCATGGCGCATAGAACGCCATTTATTCTCTGAGATAAATGAATTTCTATAATCTCTCCAACTAATATTACGTTCACGATTATGTATCATTGTTGCAACAAGCGCATGAATCAATGCAGCAATAGCAATGACTTCATCTACTTTTGTAGTAGAATCACACATTCTAAATTCTACTGTTGGAAATCTATGATGAGGTCTTATGTCCCACCAAATTTTTGACGGTGTATCTATGCACTTTGTTTCAGTAAGCTGTTCAACAAACTTGTCATACGATTTGGCTGAATCAAATTTTTCTGGAATACCAGTTCTAGGCAAGTCTTCAAACACAATGCCTCGATATGATTTAAATCCAGTGTCTTCACCTTGCCAAAATGGAGATGAAGTAGACAAACTTAAAATATGTGGTACAAAGTATCTCATTTGATTCATCACATCTATTCTTAAATCTCGATCAGGAATGCCAATATGAATATGCATACCAAATATTAACAATCTCTTTGCAACAAACTGCATGGAGTCATACAGACCGTGATATCGTTCTTTGTCTGTTCTTACTTGATCTTCCCATCGAGAATATGGATGGGTTCCAGCAGCAATAATGGTACAATTATTTTTTTGTGCATATTTAGAAGCAAATTTTCTTAAACGAATCACTTCTTTTTTAGCTTGTTTAATATTTTTACAAACCTTACTAGTAACTTCTAGTTGTGATTTCAGAAATTCAGGCACCATACTATCTTTAAAGAGAACAGCATCTCGTTCTAGAGATTCAGCAATATATGACGTTAATTCTCCTGTATCAGGATCAATAACCTGATATTCTTCTTCAATGCCAACAGTTAATTTTTTTATATCCATAGCTATATTGTCTTAATTTAAAAAAAAATAGCTTATAAGATTGCTGATAAATAATTTGAGACCAATGAAGAAATTCAAATATAAAAATGTTAAATCTTTTTATTACTTAAAAAATATCATTCTACTTTTAGTTCCAAGAATATTCTATCGCCTAAAACTCAAATCTGAATTAAATAAGTTAAATCAATATGATCGACAATATATCTTATCACGTGTCAACTATTATCATAAAGAAAGAAATCAATTTACTGTCTCACCAGACGCGCTCACTCTTAAACAATTACGGAATAGGCAACTTAAAAATATAAAAGATCATATACTCTCTCGAAAACATAGTTCTCCGACTAGAAAACACACTACATACTTTTTAGATTTATATAGATTTTTTTCATTCTTTCAATCTGATAAAAAATTGGACTTTATGTTTGGAGATATCAACAAAAGACCAATGATACCTTGTGTTGTTAAAAGTAGGCCAATTGTAGATAGTGAAAATGCAATTATAATGAAATTAAATAAGATTAGACATTTTCATTTTATCAATGATCATAGGAAATTTGTCGATAAAAAAAATGCGGCAGTATGGAGAGGAAATGGAACAAATTCAGAATCTAGACAATATTTTTTAGAACATTATCATCGTGTTCCTATATTCAATATTGGACAAAGAAGTCCTGTTGTAGATGAACCTTGGTTTAAAGGTTTTATGTCAATTCATGACCAACTTGCTTACAAATTTATATTCTGTATTGAAGGAGTTGATACTGCAACAAGTA
>CAZSGU010000031.1:0-6593 GCA_964606555.1 uncultured bacterium
ATACTCAATCAGTTTGGTGTTTTATATATTACCAATTCCTTTTTTACAATTTTTGAGGCACTTTTTCTTGCTAAGTTAAATAACGGAACAATTACTGATATGAGTCGTAAGAATTTAAGAGGAAAGATTGTAAATAAAATTTCCTCATCTTCAGAGAAATATACTATTGAAGAAATTGAGAGAGGTATTAATTTATTAGCCGGTTTAGACAGAAAAGTTAAAACAAGGAATATTATTGATGAGTCAGAGTTTACAAACCTTATTACACAAATCTACCGATATGAATGACGAATTTAAATTAACGGATGAACGATTAATTAAACAATTTCAAGAGGGAGATCGTCATGCATTCGATGAGTTGGTAAAACGATATAAGGATCGATTACACAATTTTGTATGTAGATACTTAAATAATCAAACTCTTGCAGAAGATGTTGTTCAAGAAACAATGATTAAACTTTATACCCACAAACATTATTATAAGCCTGTTGCAAAATTTTCTACTTGGATATATACGATTGCTAAGAATCTTGCATTAACAGAACTAAGAAAGAACAAGAGAAGACAAACAAGTTCATTGTGGACTGATGATGGAAGACCTATTGATATTGAAACAGGTGGAGAATCTCTAGATAGAAAAGTTCAAAATGAGTTGGCTGTAGAAGAATTGAATAAATGTTTAGATGAAATTCCTGAGAATTTTCGTATTGCAGTTGTTTTAAGAGATTTTCAGGAACTTTCTTATCAAGAAATAAGTAAGATATTAGAAATACCAATTGGTACTATAAAATCTAGAATTAATAGAGGAAGAATCCAATTGGCTGAAAAACTGAAACACTTTAAGGAGTAAAGTAATGGATTATAATAAATTTGAAGACAGAATCTCGAGTTGGATTGAAAATGATCTCAGTCTAAAAGAGCGTAAAGAATTTGAAGCTTTTTTAGCTGAAAACCCACAATATCAATCTAAAGTAGATGAAGTACGTCATGTCATTTCTACAATGAGAGAATCTGAATCCTTGAAAGTTTCAAAAGAATTTGATGAAAATCTGAATCAAAAATTACAAAACCTTAATATTGGAAAAGAACATTCAACGTCGAAAGAGATTTTTGGCTTTTCACGTCAGAATTTTGCATATCTTGCTCTATCTTTAGGTGCAATTGTTTTTCTTTTGTTTCAACTGCCAGGAAATGCATTTAGCGAAGACATAATAACTAATTCTAACTCAATGTCTGAAGAAAATTTAGAATCAGTACCAGTTGTGAATGATTCTTTAGATACAGAAGATAAACCAGATAATAGTTATGATGTAAATGGGACTTTTGTTGGCAACGATGAACAGTAGTTTAGTTTAAGATTTTTTATAGTTATCTAACCTTGTCTGAGTAAATTCAAAACGTATGTAATTTGTTGCAATATGTTTAGGAATTATACAATTATCACACTCTTATTTTTTTCTTTGAGTTGTAGTACTCAGAGCCCACAGGTTGATCTTTCGCCAACCCTAAATGAAAAAGAACCAGTAGAGCAGAAAAAAGAACCAAATAGTGTTGAGAACTCTGAAGCAATTCAATTGTTTATGGATGGATTGATGTTTATGGAACAAGGAGACTATTCTAGAGCAATTATTGAATTTCAAGATGCAATTGAACTTGGTTCATCTTCTGGAGAAATCTATTATTCTATTTCTGAATGTTATTGGATGATTCAAAAATATGATAAGAGTATTAGTTATGGATTATTAGCTATTGATCATGATAAAGAGAGTAAAGACTATAGCATATCTTTAGGAAAAAAATATATTGGATTAAATGAACTAGATTTGGCATTAGATCTTTTCGAAAGAGTAGCAGAAAAATATGAAGATAATGCAGATGTTCTATTTATTATTGGTGATTTAAAATCACAGTTAAATGATATTGATGGAGCATTAATCTATTATCAACAGGCATACAACAAAGATAATTCATTAATTCTTGCGCTGGAAGTAGCTGCAGAATTAGCATTACGATCAAATCATCGAGATAGCGAATTAATATTAAAAAAACTGCTGCTTGCAGATCCTAGTAATCCAAAATATTTGCAATTATTTGTTGAATCTCTCTCAGATTCAAACAACTTGAATGATATTGAAGAGCTCCTGCAAAATGAAACGATTAAAAGCAATCCATTTGTGAATAATCTCTACAATCAATTAGGTTATGAATATTTAGTAAATGGTATTATTGATAAATCAGTAGAATTTTTTGAAAAATCTCTTTCAATTAACGAAAATGATAGGTTTGCTCTATATTATCTTTCAAATGTTTATAGAGATTTAAAACAGTATGATCAATCAATTATCATAGCTGAAAAACAAATCAATCTTTACCCTAAAGAAAAAGATGGTTATATCAATAAAATAATTTCACTACTTACTATTGAAGATTTTGAAAAAGCTACAGAAGTATTATTAGAATCTTTACAAATTTTCCCCAATGATTTTGATATGAATTATTTCTTGGGTATAGCCCACTATTCATTAGAAAATTTTATAGAATCAGAAACATACTATGAGAAAGCTCTTAAAATCAATAATCAGTCTACAACTGCTATGCATGGTTTAGCCATGGCATATGACAAAAATGAAAAATGGGATAAATCAGATAAACTTTATATTGATTTAATTGCAGACAATACAAATGATGCACAGGCATATAATAATTATGCGTATAGCTTGGTTGAACGCAATAAAGATATTGACTATGCATTGACTTTAGCAGAGAAAGCAATTGAATTAAGTCCTAATACATCAGCATATCTTGATACAATTGGCTGGATATATTTTAAGTTAGGCAATTTTGACAAAGCAAAAGAATTTATAGCAAAATCAATTGTATATGACGATTCTAGTGCCGTTGTATTAGAACACTATGGTGATGTTTTAATAGCATTAAACGATAAAGATGAAGCATTAGTTTTCTATAAAAAAGCATTTGAGCTAGATCAGAATAACAGTTCATTATTAGAGAAGATTTCTCTATATGAGAGTGAATAATATGCTTAATAAAATTATAGCATTATCTTTAACTTTTCTTATTGGTTGTAGTGCTGGTAATAAATTTGTTACAGTTGATTATTCCAATAATGCAAACCTTGAACTTATGGAACAAAAATTCTTCAGAAGTTCAGGTTCAGGGAAGTTGATAGCAAAAGGACAGTCAAATTTTGTTTCTCGTTTTGATTTTATATCTACAAAAAATTCTTCGTCAATTCTTTTCAAAGATTTTCTTGGTCGGAAACAGTTTCTTGTTGAAATAATCAATCAAGATATACGATATATTGATATGAAAAAAAGAGAGGACATTGATATAGAAAATTTTAGTAATTTTTTCCCTATAGCAACAAAAATTGATGCTAATACTTATAAAAAACTAATGTGGGGTATACCAGACACTTTTAAAAATATAGATGTTGCTGTAAAAAAGGAATTTATGATTTCAACTCGACTTAATACACTTGATGGTAGGAATTTAATTGATGAATTGATATTTTCTTTTAATAATAACAAGCAAGAGTATAAACTGATTTTTTTAGATAGAAAATTTTTTGAAGAAAATACTAAATTATAAATGAAACTTTCTGTAATAGTCCCTGTTTATAACGAATGTGAATCAGTTGCTGATTTTATTCAAGAGCTATTAGATATATATAGGAATGATTCTAGTGTAGAGGTCATTTTTGTGAATGATGGTTCAACAGATAATACCTTATCAATTCTTGAAAACAATATAAATAGTATTCCAGGATGGAAGATTGTTAATCTATATAGAAATTATGGTAAATCAATTGCCCTTCAAGCTGGTTTTGATATAGCGCAGGGTTCGATTGTTGCAACAATCGATGGAGATCTACAGGATAATCCAAGAGAAATAAAAAATCTTATTGATCATCTAAACAAAGGCTATGATCTTGTCTGTGGATGGAAAAAGAGTAGAAAAGATTCTTTAGAAAAAAGATTAGCATCTTCTGTTTTTAATTTTTTTGTAAGACTATTTAGCGGATTAAAAGTTCATGATTCAAATTGTGGAATAAAAGTTTTCCGAAAAGAAGTTGTTGGATCATTAAATCTTTATGGAGGTCGTCATAGATATATACCTCTTCTAGCTCACCAGAAGAATTTTTCTACTTCTGAATTAATAGTGGATCATAGAGAACGAAAATTTGGTGTATCAAAATATGGTACAAAACGTTACTCAGAGGGATTTTTTGATTTTTTGACAATTCTTTTTTTAGGGAAATATATGGATCGTCCACTTCATTTCTTTGGTGCTATGGGGTTATTTTTCTCTGTTACTGGTGTTGTTGTTGAATGCTATGTTTTGTATCTGAAATATTTTCTTTTTGAACCTTTTCAAAAACATATTGCTCTACTCATTTTTGGAGCAATATTAATTATTGCGGGATTACAACTTTTTACTTTTGGACTGTTAGGAGAATTAATTGTTAACAAAAAACAAAAAGTACAAAAATATATTAAAGAAATAATCGAGTAGATTAATTGAAGATTGTTACCATTGGTCCATTTCCACCATTAAGAGGTGGTATTTCTGATTTTCATTATGCTCTTTTTAAGCAGTTATCAAAAAATAATGATGTTAGCGTAATAAATTTCAAAAAACTCTATCCAAACATTCTCTTTCCTGGAAAAACCCAATATCAAGATAAAAAAGTTAATGATGATAATGTTTATAGTGTAATTAATCCAATTAATCTATTTACATGGTTTCGCGGTAAAAAAATAATAAAAAAGATCAATCCTGATAAAATTATCATTTCTTATTGGCATTTTTTCTTCATTCCAGTTTATTTGTATTTACTTAAGCGTGCAAAGAAAGGAAATCGATATATTTTATTTCACAATGTTATTTCTCATCAAAATAAACCTTATGAGAGATATTTATTAGAATTATTGTTAAAACATGTTGATTATTGTATAGTGATGAATAGTTTTTCAAGAAGTCAAATTATCAATCTCAATAAAGACAAAAAGATTATTAATGCTTTTCATCCATTATATCGTGTAGATAATAAATCTTATACAAAGGATACTGCTAAAGAAGCGCTAAAAATTTCTAATAAAAATGTTATTTTATTTTTTGGATTAATTCGAGACTATAAAGGACTTGATTTACTTATCAATTCAGTGAAATACTTAAACAATCGTATCTCTGATTTAAAAGTTCTTGTGGTAGGAGAAAATTATGAATCCATGTCAAAATATTATGATTTAATAGATAAAGCTAATCTGAAAGATAAATTTTTATTTGATTTACAGTTTGTAGAAGAAGATAATACTGCAAAGTATTTTATATCTTCTGATATCGTTGTTCTTCCGTATAAAACTGCTTCACAAAGCGGTATTATATCTCTTGCCTATAATTTTAATCGCCCTGTTATTGTTACAGATGTTGGCGGTTTGAAAGAATATGTAGTTGAAAATAAGACTGGTTTTGTTGTTAATCCTGATGAAAAGAATTTATCAGACAAAATTAATTACTTTTTTGAGAATAAATTGTTTGAGGAAATGAGTTTATTTATCGAGAGTTATAAAGAAAGATTTTCATGGAAAAATTTTGAAGAAAAAATAAATGGAAAATGATATTTATCCAAAAGTACATGTTATTGTTCTTAATTGGAATAATAAGGAATTAACTGAACAGTGTTTACTATCAATCCAACGAATTGATTATCCTAATTATGAAATTTTAATTGTTGATAATAATTCTTCTGATGGTTCGGTTGAACTCTTCAAGAATAATTTTCCAGATGTTAAATTATTATCTCTAGAAAAAAATTTGAAGTATGCTGGAGGAAATAATGCTGCTATTGACTATCTATCATTCAATGACGACGATTTCTTTCTTTTTTTAAATAATGACACTCTTGTTAGTAGAGATTTTCTTCATCATTTGATTAATCCTTTTTTAAATGATTCTGATTGTATCATTTCTGTACCAAAGATTTTATTTTCTAAAGATACCAATAGAGTATGGTATGCTGGGGGTGTAGTCAGTTTTTGGAAGGGAATTATCAATCATATCGGAATAAGAGAATTTGACGGTCCAAGATATTCGTTTCCAATGGAAACAATGTATGCCACTGGATGTTGCTTATGTATAAAAGCATCTGATTTTGAGAAATTGAATCGTTTTGATAATACATTTACTATGTATTGTGAAGACGTTGATTTAAGTGTAAGAGCTAAACAAGGAAATAATAAAATTATATATTCTCCAGAATCAATTATACTACATAGTGTTTCCCAATCACTGGGAGATAATTCTTTTGAAAAAATAAGAATGAAATTATTAAATCAAATCAGGTTATTTTGGAAACATGCATCAGGCATACAATTAATTACGATAACTTTGTATTGGATATTTTTTTATTTGCCAGGCGGGTTCTTGAAGTGGATATATTTTAAATTAAGATAGTTATGAGTAATAATGTTATAGGAAGAAAGGTAGCTAAAGAAGCATCTATATCATTTGGTGGTATGGGGATGGGTTCACTGTTTCGTTATTTATTCTCAATAATGATGGCTAGATGG
>CAZSGU010000032.1:2500-6026 GCA_964606555.1 uncultured bacterium
GAATCCATGATTAATATAGTTAAACCAAATCCAGGAAAAGTTATTCAGACAATTATTCATTCACATGGTAATGCTTTATATATTGCACAATACATTTCGAAAGATAAATTATATGTGCTTGATTCAGTTCCAAAAATTGTAGATATAAATGATTTAAAATTAAAAAAAGATATGTTCATTATCTATGTAGGTCCAAATAAAATGATAGATCAATTAAATGTTAAAGAAATGAACAATATTCAGCTTACTGCTCTTAGTATTGCAAGTTTAGGATATAATAATTATGATTTTTTAAAAACTAAATCTATTAATAACTTAGCGCCAAATTATATAGGTTCGTTTAAATTGGATTAAGATGAGTTGGTTTACTAGAAAAGATAAAAAAATTCAGGAATCTGAAAAGAAAGATTTGCCAAGTGATTTATGGATGAAAGGAACTTGTTGTGGTGAAATTCTATATAAGCCTGAACTTGAAAAAGCAAATTCAATATGTCATCATTGTAATTTCCATTATCCAATTTCTAATAATAAATATTTAGAAATTATTTTAGATCCAGAATATGAATCATTATTTGAGAATATTGTTTCAACAGATATCTTGAATTTTAAAGCGAATAAATCTTATGAAGATATTTTACAAAATGTTCCAGATAATGCTGAAGCCATAAATTGTTATTATGGAACTATAGATAAACACGAAGTTGTGCTATCAATTATGGATTTCAAATTTATAGGTGGAAGTATGGGAAGCGCAGTAGGTGAGAAGATATCTAAATCAGTAAATCTTGCGCTAGAGAAAAGTTGTCCATTGATTATTGTATGTCAATCAGGTGGAGCAAGAATGCAAGAAGGAGCATTGTCTCTTATGCAACTCTCAAAAGTAAGCGCACATTTATCAAATTTCTCTAAAAAAGGTGGTCTCTATGTTTCAATACTTACCTATCCAACTACTGGAGGGGTAACAGCTAGCTTTGGGATGCAAGCAGATATTACGATTGCTGAACCAAAAGCCTTAATTGGTTTTGCTGGTCAACGAGTTATTAAACAAACTACTTCACAAGATCTTCCAGAAGGGTTTCAAACCTCAGAATTTTTAATGGAAAAAGGGTTTATTGATTTAATTGTTAATAGGAATAATTTGAAAAATAAATTAATTAATATATTATCTGTACTAAAATGAACAAGAACGATACAATTATTATTCTTGATTTTGGTTCTCAATATACCCAACTCATTGCTAGAAGAGTTAGAGAAGTTGGAGTTTTTTCAGTGATTCTTCCATGTGATATTGGTATAGATAAAATTAAATCCTCAAATCCGAAAGGAATTATTTTATCTGGTGGACCAGAAACTGTTACAGAAAGTGATACACCCAAGATTAATAAAGCTTTGTTTGATACCAAGATTCCTCTATTAGGTATTTGTTATGGAATGCAAACAATAGCTCAAGAGTTAGGTGGCTCTGTTGTACAGTCAGAGAAAAGAGAATTTGGACATGCTAATATTGAAAAAATAAGTGATTCTAAATTATTCGATAAAATTGACTTCCAAGAAAATTTTTTAAATGTATGGATGAGTCATGGAGACAAGGTTTCTATACTTCCTAATAATTTTAATGCAATTGCCAAATCAGAGAATTGTCCTATTGCAGGATTTGCACATTCAGAAGAAGCTTGGTTTGGTTTACAATTTCATCCTGAAGTTACTCATACTAATGAAGGAATAAAGATTATTGAAAATTTTGTATACAAAATATGTAATTGTGAAAAAAATTGGGATGTAACCAATATCATTGGCGGAATGAAATCTTATGTTGCTTCTAAAGTTGAAAATGAAAAAGTGATATTAGGTCTATCTGGTGGAGTTGATTCTTCCGTGGTTGCAATGCTGCTACATCAGTGTATTAAAGAAAATTTAACATGCATTTTTGTTGATAATGGTTTGTTAAGATTAAATGAAGTCGAAGAAGTGTTAGATACATTTTCAGAAATTGGTATTAATGTTCATTTATCTAAAGCAAGCGACATATTTTTATCTCGATTAGAGGGGATAAAAGATCCAGAACAAAAAAGAATTATTATTGGTAATACTTTTATCGAAGTTTTTGAAGAAGAGGCAAAAAAGATTGATAATGTAAATTGGTTAGCTCAAGGAACAATTTATCCAGATGTTATTGAATCTTCTGCATCTGAAACTGGCAATGCGAGCGTGATTAAGTCACACCATAATGTTGGAGGACTACCTGAAAGAATGAATTTAAATTTGTTAGAACCTTTGAGAGATTTATTTAAAGATGAAGTGAGAAATATTGGTAAAGATTTAGGAGTTCCTTCTAAAATTTTAGGAAGACATCCATTTCCTGGACCAGGTTTAGCAATTAGAGTTATGGGCGAAGTAACAAAAGAAAGACTTGATATTCTAAGAATAGCCGATAAAATCTTCATTGATGAACTAATCAATGCAAATTTATATGATAATTTAAGCCAGGCTTTTGTTGTTTATTTACCCGTAAAATCTGTTGGTGTAGTTGGTGATGCAAGACGTTATGAAGACGTATTAGCTTTAAGAGCTGTTAGAACAGTTGATTTTATGACAGCAACATGGGCCGATTTACCTTATGATTTCATTGCCAAAGTTTCTAATCGTATTGTTAACGAAATATCAAAAATAAGTAGAGTGGTTTATGATTGTACAGGAAAGCCACCGGCTACAATTGAGTGGGAATGAAAAAATTTAACAACTTAATTATTCTCGCACCATTAGCATATGCTATCCATCATTATGAAGAGCATATTATTTTTAATTTTCGAGAGTGGAGATTAAGATATTTCCTAGACAATAATCATATTCCTACTGAGGCAGTTCTTTGCATTTTGATTTCTGTTCTTTTGTTAGCAGTTTTTTTTCAACTAATTTTAAACAATAGAGCAACGTCTCACATTTTGTTATTTTTTCTGATGGCAACACAGGTAGTCAATGCTGCTTTTCATATATTTTTTAGTCTTTATTACTCCGATTTCAGTCCAGGAACAATAACAGCAATCTTTTTATATTTACCCATCAATCTTCTAATAATTCAATCTGCATTTAGAGAGGGGTTATTAAAAAACTCTACTGAATTGATAATTATTTTTATTTTAGGATTAAGTACTTTTACTCTATTTGAGTTGGTTGGACCTAGAATTTGGTTGGTTTCTTTTTTTATGTGTTTTATCTATTATTTTTGGATGAGAAAGATATCAACATCAAAAATATAGAAATATTAGGTGTAAATAATGCATAATCTTAAAATTGTTCCATTCCATAAAAAATATTCATCCACTTTTTATTATCTCAATAAGATATGGATTGAAGAATCGTGGTTATTAGAAGAATCTGATAAATTTGATCTATTAAACCCTGAAGACAGTATAATAAACAAAGGAGGAGAAATTTTTTTTGTTTTAATTAAAAATAAACCGATAGCTACTGCTGCAATGATTCCAGTTGAATCAGATACTTATGAGTTGGCAAAGATGACAGTAGA
>CAZSGU010000033.1:0-6026 GCA_964606555.1 uncultured bacterium
TTCTTCTACAAGTTTTTTAGAATCTTTTTCTTCTTTTTTCTTAATCTTTCTGTCAAGTCTAGCTTTTTTTCTACTTTTAACAACTTCATCTCTTTCTTCTTTCCATTTTTTAAGAGCTTTTTCTATTTCGCTATCAGAAAGTCCTTGTTTAATTAGATGCCATTTATAAGCAAGACCAGATCTCTTCATAAGTTTATTAACAGGATCTGAAACTTGTGCCCCTTCTTTTAACCAATCAATTATTCTGTCCTCATTAAAACTGAAATTAGACTCTTTATCAGGTTTAATAGGATCATACCAACCTAACTGTTCAATAGGTGCACCATCTCTTCTTTTTCTAGAATCAATAACGACCAACCTATAGAAAGGTCTATTTCTTCTTCCAATTCTTTTAAATCTAATTTTAGTTGCCATATTTAATTATCTTTCCATTCTCTTTTAATGAATTAAAACAGGCGTAATTTGTAGAAAAGGATTGAATAGTCCAAATAATTTATTTTTCAGCAAAATTAATCGAAATTACTTTTGAAATGCCTTTTCTTTCTGAAGTGACTCCATAAATACAATCAGTTGACTCCATAGTCAATTTATTATGAGTTACCATTATAAACTGAGTATCCTTGCTATAATCTTTTATGACCTTAGTAAACTTATTAACATTTATATCATCGAGAGGAGCATCTATCTCATCTAAAATACAAAAAGGGCTTGGTTTATATTGATATATTGCAAAAAGAAGTGCAATTGCTGTTAAGGATTTTTCCCCAGCAGACAACATCCTTAATGAATTATTTTTTTTACCTGGAGGCTGTGCAAAAATTGTTATTTCAGAATTCAATGGATCATCAGTATCGCTCAAAGCAATTGTTCCTTTTCCTCCCAGAAAAAATGTCTCAAACATTACTTCAAAATTACCTTTAATCTTATTGAAGGTATCAGAAAATTGTTTTTTTGCTATATTATCAATTTTCTTAATTGCATCTTTCAAATTTTCTTCTGATTCCACTAAATCTTTTCTTTGAGACTTTAATAATTGTAGTCTCGTATTTTGTTCATTATACTCATCAGACACTGCCCAATTAATTGGACCAATAGTTTCAATACTTCTTTTTGTTTTTTCTACATTATATGATATGTCAGATAGGTTATAATTTTTAGTTGATTTAAGTTTAACATTCTCTCCAAACTTATCTATAATCTGTTCTTTAATTTGATCTATCCTTATCTTCGATTCTGCAATCTTCATTTCTGCATTCTTTATATCATACAATATATCGTCTTTCTTGAATCTTTCTGAATCCATCTTTGCACGAATTGACTCCATTTTTATAAAAGCACTATTCACATCAGTTTCTTTTATTTTTATATCTGATTTTCCAATATCAATCTTTTGCTGAGTATCTTTAATTGAATCATTTAGTTTATTGAAGTTGAATTCTTTGCTACTTTTATATTCTTGAATTTTATTTTTATAATCTTCAATACTTTTTTTTAATTTCTCGTATTTCTTATCGGTACCTATAACAGTTTTTCCACAATCATCACATTCTGAAATAATTTTCATATAATCTTTATCAAACTGATTTAATTGATTAATCTTTTTTTGAAGCTCATCTTCAAGAACTTCTATGCCTTTTGAAGATTCAGTGTTTTTTTTCTGAACATCTTTGAGAAGTTTTTCAGTTAATTGGTCAACTTTTTTTTGAGTTTTTTCTAATTCTTCTTTTTTATGTAAATAATTGTCTTTAGCGGTGGAAAAATCCAAATTTTCTGACTTTTGTTTTGAAGAATTTTTATCTAGCAACTTATTCTTTTTCTTAAGAAAAGACTCTAGTGGCTTGGTTTCTTTTTCTAAATCACTAATCCTTGCTTGAGCTAATTCTATTTCTAGTTTTTGTAATTTTTCACTTAATTTTTCATGTCTATTAAACCTTTTCAGCTGCAATTGAAGATTTTTAACCTGCATTTCTATTTCAATAATAATATCATCAATTCTTTCCAAATCTCTATTATTGAGTTCAAATTTTTTCAAAGCTGAACGTCTTTGAGATTTATACTTATTTACCCCTGCAGCTTCCTCAAACATTATTCTTCTACTATGATCTTTATTCGATAGAATCTGTTCAATCATATTGAGTTCTATTACAGAATAAGCATCGGAACTCATACCTGTATCAACAAAAAGGTTATATATGTCTTTTAATCTGCATGAATTTTTATTAATAAAATATTCACTTTCTCCACTACGATACAATTTTCTTCCGACTTCCACTTGATTATATTCTAAAGGAAGAAGTCCTTTATCATTTTCAACAGTTAGATACACTTCACAAAAACCTAGAGGCTTAACCCTAGATGTACCATTGAAAATAAGATCCTCCATTTTAGAACTTCTTAATCTAGATGTTCTTTGTTCGCCAAGAACCCATCGTATTGCATCAACAATATTTGTTTTACCACAACCATTTGGACCAACAATACCAGTAATACCATCATTAAAAACAACAGTTTGTTTTTTTGCGAAAGATTTAAAACCAAAGACTTCTAATTTTGAAATATGCATAATATTTATCCTGGAGGCCAACTCATTTTTCTCCCTCCAATTAAGTGAAGGTGTATATGATAAACGGTCTGTCCACCATCATCATTACAATTAAAAATAGTTCTATAGCCTGTTTTATCAATATTAAATTCTTTTGCAAGATCTTTTGCAATTTCTATCATTCTACCAACAGTATTAGCGTCTTCTTCTATTAAATCATTTAAGGTTGGTATACATTTTTTAGGTATAATCAATAAGTGTACTGGTGCTACAGGATTGACATCTTTAATTGCAATTACTAAATCATCTTCATAAACAATCTCAGAAGGAATTTCTCTATCAATAATTTTTTGAAAAACTGTTTTACTCATATTGTGCCATTAATTCATTCAAAACTGATAAAATAGATATAACTGCTGTTTCAGTTCTCAGAATAGTATTACCAAGGTTAACTTTAAGAAATTTCTTATCATAAATAAACTCTTTTTCTTCATTTGAGAAATCTCCTTCAGGGCCAATTAAAACGGAAATTTTTTTACCACTTGCTTTAAAAATTTCATCCTTAAAATCACTTAATCTTCTATTAGATCCAATAAAACAAACGATATTGATAGCATCACGACTATACCAATCTGATAAAGAAGAAATAGGATTGATTTTTGGGAAAATACTTCTCATGGATTGTTTACCAGCAGACTGGGAAATTGAATTTAATCTTTCAATGGAAAGATTTGACTTTACTGATCTATCTAGGGATAATGGTGTAATTTCTTTTACACCACATTCAACAGATTTTTCCACTGCAATTTTAATTCTAGAATTTTTTATGATAGGCAAACCAAGGTGTATATAATGATTTAATTCATTCTTATTTTTATAACTTTCCAAAATCTCTCCCGAAGCAACTCCATTATCAAATGAATTAATCAAAACAGAATAGGATGTTCCATCTCCATCGGTAAGCCAAGTCTTTGAGTTAACTTTTAAACGCATAACATTGATTAAATGATGTGACTCATCATGATTTAAACAGAAATTATTTCTTTGAATATTCTTTTTATCTATAAAGAAAAAATTACTCACGACCAAGTCTATACTGTAGGTAAAGAAATCCTCCGCCGAAATCTTCTTGATCATGAATCGGTTCCTCTACCTGTAAATGATCATAAGCTATACCAAATGAAAATCCAGAAGCTCTATCTGTTTGAAGGGTGACACCAAAACCAATGGAAGCACCAAGATCAACTTGTGTAGGTGCACCAGACCATTTATCAGAGAAACTACCGGCATCTTCATCACCATCAATTGTTACAAATGGACCAAAAGATAATAATAAAAATGGTTGGAAATTATTTGCAAGCTTGTCTTTAAATGGATAGTAATTAAACCTAAGATACATAGGAAGTATTAAGATACTTTTTTCACCAGATACATCATATTGATTATAGAATGGATCATATACTGGATATTCATCAGTACGAATATCATAGAACCTGAGATCAGCACCAACTGATAAATCTGGTTTTACAAATCTTTGATATTCATATGATAGACCATAAGCATTATTTGCAAGAAGAAAATTAAGATTATGATTCTTCTCTTGGGAGAATATGGTAGATAACATCAGTAAAGTTATAAAGATATACTTATTGTTCATCCAAATCCTCAAAATCTGCATCACGTACTTTGTCATAATTAACTTTAGTTATTTTCTTATCTGACACTACATCATTATTAGAAGATTTTGATAGATAAGACTTAAATCTTCTGTAAAAAAGTATTAATAAAAAAGTTAATAATAAAAGAGTTTTCATTGTTATTTATTTAAGCTGGATTAAAATATTTGGTTCCTTGTATAGGTTTTTGAATAACATCTAATAATTCCTTCAGATCTTCAACATTTTCCACAAAATCAATATTATTAGTGTTAATAATTAATAAAGGAGTATCTTCATAATTAACAAAAAATTCTTGATATTTTTGGTTTACCACATCGATATAATCAAATGTCACATCTTTTTCAAATTCTCTACCGCGTTTTTTTATATTTTTCATTAATCTAGATGTATCAGCTTGTAAATAAACAACAAGATCGGGTTTGACAACATCTTTTTCAAGAATATCCGCAACATGACCATACAATTCATCTTCAGCTTGAGATTTTAGTGTAAAACTTGCAAATAAACGATCTTTCTCAAACATATAATCGGTAACAACTCCTTTTTGGAGCGCATTGAGCTGTCTAATCTCTTTTTGTTGCTGTTGATATCTCTGCAATAAGAAAAAAATTTGAGTTTGAAAAGCGTTTGCATCAGGATCATCATAGAAACCTTCTAAAAAAGGATTATCTTTAAAATTTTCTAATACTTTTCTTGTATTCAATTTATCAGCAATTATTTCCGCTAGACTTGTTTTCCCAACTCCGATTGGTCCTTCAATTGCTATATATGATTCTATCATGCGTTTTTTTCGATTAAATGTTTAGATACTCTTGAAGTATCAGGACAATTCTTCAATAAATCAACAATCTTATAGTTTGTACCAGGAAAAATTTCTTCGGGAATCAATTCAGCCAGAGGAATTAGGACAAATTTACGTAATAATGCATGCGGATGGGGAATTGTAAGCTCTTCTGTCTCAATAAAAGAGTCACCAAATAAAACTATATCAATATCGATGGTTCTGGGTTGGTTTTTCTTCCTAGGTAATTTTCTACCTAACATCTTTTCTATATCATGAATCTTATCTAAGAACTGGAATGGAGAGAAAGTAGTATCAAGTTCAACAACAATATTAATGAAAATAGGTTGATCCTTGTTATAAAGAGGGTCTGAAGTATAGAAGGAAGATGTTCTTATATTTTTATTTTCTATATGTGAACCGAGCATCGCAATAGAAGAAGCGATATTTGATTCTTTATCACCAAGATTAGATCCAATGGATAAATAAACTTTCTCGTTCACTACATCATGCCGCCCATGCCGCCCATACCCATATCAGGCGCCCCACCGACAGGCATTGGTGTATCTGGTTCAGGTTTTTCAGTGATTGCTGCCTCTGTAGTCAAAAGTAATCCGGAAATTGATGCAGCATTTTCAACCGCAACCCTTGCAACCTTTGCAGGATCGATAATTCCAGCTTTAAACATATTAACATATTTCTCATTTCTGGCATCAAATCCAAAATCATTCTTACCTTCAAGAACTTTTTGAACTATAATAGATGATTCAAGTCCAGCATTTTCACAAATTTGTCTAATTGGACCTTCCAAAGCACGTTTCATGATATCAACTCCAACTTTTTCGCTGGCAGTTGTTTTTATATCATCAAGTTGTAGGCTTGCTCTTAACAAAGCTACTCCGCCTCCAGCAACAATACCTTCTTCAACAGCAGCTCTAGTAGCATGTAATGCATCATCAACTCTTGCTTTCTTTTCTTTCATCTCAACTTCGGTAGCTGCACCAACATTTAATACAGCAACACC
>CAZSGU010000034.1:0-5372 GCA_964606555.1 uncultured bacterium
TTGTCGGGGTGAGAGGATTTGAACCTCCGACCCCCTGCTCCCAAAGCAGGTGCGCTAACCGGACTACGCTACACCCCGAACGGGTGGATGATGGGACTCGAACCCACGACAGCCGGTTCCACAAACCGGGGCTCTAACCAACTGAGCTACATCCACCATTGGCTTAAATTTAAAGCTTGGAAACTTATTATAGTTTATCTTTTTAAACAAGTAGAGTTAAATTTTTAAATATTGAGAATGAACACGTTAAATAAATATCTAATTAAAGAATCGTTGATTCCATTCCTATTATCATTAGGGGTAATAACAACGGTACTATTTTTGCAGTTTCTTATTAGAGCGGTTGATCGCTTTTTAGGAAAGGGATTAGATGTATGGATTATCCTCGAATATTTATATCTAAACTTAGCTTGGATTATTGCATTATCAGTTCCTATGTCATTGTTAATCTCAACGGTAATGACCTATGGGAGAATGTCCCAAGATAATGAAATCACAGCATTAAAAGCAGCAGGAGTGAGTGTATTTAGCATTATTAAGCCTGCTGTCTTATTTGGTGGATTGATTGGCTTCCTACTTTGTTTGTTTAATAATTTCGTGCTTCCTGATATGAATTACCATGCTCGTTTGCTTGCAAAAGATATCTACCAGAAAAAACCTGAATTGACGATTGAACCAGGATATTTTATTAACACTATTCCACAGTATAGTATGATTGTAAGGGAGATGGACGGAAATGAATTTAAAGATGTAAAAATATTTAGTAAAAGTGACAAATCTGAACAAACAACAATCTATGCTGAGAAAGGAAAACTGACATCTAATCAAGATATTGTAATTTTAGATTTGGAAAACGGAGAAATGCATGAAATTGACCTAGACGATTATAACCATTATAGAAAGATTAAGTTTGCTACACATCAAATTACTATCTCTATAGATGATTTACTTTTAAATAGGAGTAGCGATTCTATTCGTACAGATCGAGAGATGAAAGTAGCACAGATGATTGAAAAAATTGGAAAAAATAAACAATACATGGTGCAAATTAATCAAAGAATTAAAACAGTATTGGATAATCATGGAATTCAATGGAATAAAGATATGAATTTAGAGAGTGTCTTGATGGCTATTGAAATTCTCAAAGAAAATAATGAACAAATAGCAGATGAAAAGATTTATAGAGATGATATTTCTATTCCTGAACATGAAAAGAAAGAAAAATTACGATCATTTAATAATATTTCTAGACAATTAGAAAACGAATTCATGTTGATTTCAAATTATGAAAAAACAAATAACAAATATCTTGTAGAAATTCATAAAAAATTTACACTTGCAGTTGCCTGTCTCTTATTTGCAATGACTGGTGCTCCTCTTGGAATCTTGGTTAGAAGAGGGGGAATTACGATTGCATCAGGGTTAAGTATTGTATTCTTTCTTGTGTATTATATTTTATTAATATGGGGAGAGCAATTAGCAGATAGAAATCTTTTGGATCCAACATTTGGCTCATGGATGCCAAATATGATTTTATTTATTGTGGGTGGAATACTTTTATTTCTTTCTGATAAACAAAATTAGTGAACAGTTTTAAATCAAAAAAAGGAGTAGAAATGAAACCGATTGGTAAAATGGGAGTAGGGATTGCCTTAGGTGTTGCTATTGGGGCAGCAACAGATAATTTGGCAGTAGGTATCGGAATAGGTGTCGCACTTGGTGCAGCAATGTCACAATTAAAAAACTAATTCGTTGGTCTATTATTTTTAAAGAAAATTTCTTTTTCTCTTTTCTTTGTACTTGAATTTGGAAGTAATTTTGTATCCGCGTCTATTTCAATTTCAATTACTCCTTCTGGCATCACAAAATCTTCATCTGGAATACCCAGTTTTTTATGTGCTTCCTTCATAAATAATGCCCAAGCTGGTAATGCTGCTTTAGTCCCAGATTGCCCTTCTCCTAAACTAATTGGATACTGATCTACTCCAAACCAAACTCCAGCAGAAATATTAGGAGTAAAACCAACAAACCATGCATCACTCCAATCTTGAGTTGTTCCAGTTTTGCCTGCTGCTGTATGTCTAAATCTGTATTTCCATCTTGCACTTCCTCCTGTTCCTTTATCAATAACAGTTTGTAATAAATTTGTTACTACATAGGCTGTTTCAGGACTAAGTACTTCTTGTTGTGTTGTACTGAATTCTTTGATGATTTGTCCATATTTATCTTCAATTTTTGTAATTGCAATTGGGGAAGAATAAATTCCTTTATTAGAAAAAATTGAATAAGAGCTCACTATTTCCATTGGGGTTACTTCTGACACTCCTAAGGCAATAGAATCGAAAGCACGAATTGGAGATTTAATTTGCATACGTTCTGCAATATTTTTGACCTGCTGTGCAGGTACAAGCTCTTGTACCATACGTACAGAAATTAAATTCAAGGATCTTCTTAATCCTTCTCTTAATGTGGTTAATCCTCCAGTACTATTATCGTAATTTCTTGGTGTCCATTTTTCTTTTTCACCTTTTGCATTATTTCTATATAAGGCAACTGGTTGATTCAGTAATTGCGTAGTAACAGGATAGTTATTATCAACAACAGCTGTATAAATAAAAGGCTTAAAAACAGAACCTGGTTGTCTTCTTGCTTGTGTTGCTCTATTATATTGATCAACATAATCAGATCTTCCTCCAATCATTGCTAAGATTTCACCATTTTTAGTATCCAATGCAATAAATGCACATTGAACTAATAAATTTTGTCTTAATTCTTCATACAATTGCATTTGACCATTAAGCATCATTTTTACAGAATCTTCTGGAAAAATTGATAAATAACCCAATTTTGAGAAACGTTCACTGTCAGCAAACAGTTGATTATTAAATTCATCTTGGTTATTGCGAAGCGTTTTCATTACAACATCCTCAGCAATTTGTTGCAAACCATAGTCAAGAGTAGTATAAATTTTAAGACCATCTTGATAAATATTAATCCCTAATTCGTCATCTCTTTTTTCCAACGTTCTTCGTACATATTCTGTAAAATAAGGTGCTTTACTCTTTGGTATTTCATAGAAAATATTGTCAGGAATAATACTATTGTGCTCCATATATTCTTCATGAGAAATATAATCTTGGTTATACATTAATCTTAAAACAAGAGAACGTCTTTCAATGGACTTATTTAAATTTCTTAACGGTGAATAATTTGCTGGAGAAGGTAATAATCCGATAAGCATTGCTGATTCACCAATTGTCAATTCTGATGCTTTTTTATTAAAATATCTTTTTGCTGCGGATTCAACTCCATAAGTACCATGTCCAAAATGCACTGTGTTCAAGTACATTTCTAAAATTTCCTGTTTGGTATAAGTTCTCTCAATCTGTATAGCAGTAATAATTTCTTTTATCTTTCTTGTCACACTATCTCTGAACCCAATCTCTTTATACAGATTACGTGCTAATTGCTGAGAAAGTGTACTAAATCCCTGTCTGAATTCCATTGAAATGACATTAACAATGATGGCACGAAATACACTTTGTACATCTACTCCCCAGTGTTGGAAAAAACGTTTGTCTTCAGAAGAGATTGCTGCATATTTTAAATGTTCTGGCATATCTTCTAAATCAATAAAGACTCTTTTTTGGATATAGAATTCTCCAATAATTTCACCATTACGATCATAAATGGTTGATAGCATGGCAGGATCAAATGTTTCCAATCGCTCAAGAGATGGTAAATCTCTAGATAGGTATATCAAATAAACTAATAATAGTAAAGATAGATATAAGATAATTTTAAAAGACTTAAAAAAAGATTGGATCATTTTTTCTTAGGAGAAACCATTAATTCTGGTTTAACAATTTTATCAAATTCTTTTTCAGATAGGTAACTCAATTTCTTTGCACTTTCTTTGAGTGATATATTTTCTTTTAATGCTTTTTTTGCAATTTCTGCAGATTTCTCATAACCTATCTCTGGAACAAGCGCTGTTATTAACATCAAAGATTTATTTAAATTTTCTTTAATTTTTTTCTTATTAGCAGATAATCCTTTTATTGCATGCAATGCAAAAGACTCTGAAACTTCACTCAATAAAGCAATAGATTCATGGATAGTAGATGCAATTACTGGTCTATATGTATTTAACTCAAAATTCCCACTTGATCCTGCAAATCCAATAGTTATATCATTGCCAAAAATTTGGGCATGGACCATATTGACTGCTTCACATTGCGTTGGGTTAACTTTCCCAGGCATAATAGAACTACCAGGTTCGTTGGAAGGAAGTTTTAATTCACCAATACCAGCCATTGGACCACTAGACAACCACTTAATGTCATTTGCAATTTTATTAAGTGAGCTAGAACAAATCTTTATTTGAGCAGATAAATCAGAAATAGCATTCTGAGAAGATAAAAGTTCAAATTTATTATTACAGACTTTAAAACTAAGTCCGGTTTCCTTGCTTATAGTATTCACCATTAACTTATCATAACCTGCAATCGTATTAATTCCTGTCCCAACAGCAGTTCCTCCTATTGGAAGTTTAGAACATTCTTTCAATGTGTTTTCAATCCTCTTGATATCGTTACTAATCATTGATACGTATCCAGAGAATTCTTGTCCTAATGTAATTGGGGTTGCATCTTGAAGATGTGTTCTACCAACTTTAACAATTGATTTAAATTCTTTTTCTTTTTTACTCAATTCTGCTTTTAATATCTCTAAACTTGGTAACAAATTATCCTCAATATTCAAAACACATCCAATAAGAATAGCTGAAGGAAAAGTATCATTTGTAGATTGAGACATATTTACATGATCATTAGGATGAATAAATTGATATTCTCCTAACTTTCCACCTAGCAGTTCATTGGCTTTATTTGCAATGACTTCATTAACATTCATATTTGTTTGTGTTCCGCTACCGCTTTGGAATACAGATACAGGGAATTGATTAATAAAATCTTCCGGATGTTCTAGGATATCATCACATGCTTTTACAATTGCATTGCTTAATTTTTTGGATAATCTTTTTTGAGTATGATTAGAAATTGCAGCAGCTTTTTTGATGATGATATATGGAAAAATTAGATTTAAATCCATTGCCCATCCAATTTCAAAATTTTCAACTGCTCTTTGAGTTTGAGCACCATAATAAGCGCTTGCAGGAACCTGAACAGTGCCTAGACTGTCTTTTTCTGTTCTAAATTTTGTCATTTAACTTTCCAAGTATCACCAGCATTAAGTAAATCATGAAGCGTTTTTGGAGTTTTATCTTTTTTCTGTGCGTCTTGCATTTGTTGCTCCATTAAACCATCATATGTTGCTCTTTCTTTACAATATAATACACCTATTGGTTCCGG
>CAZSGU010000035.1:0-5276 GCA_964606555.1 uncultured bacterium
AATTTATGGATATATATATGCGTATAATATATATTATGTAAAGTATTTAGTATATCTTTATTTATTACTTATCCCATATATATCATATATTTATATAGATTATATGAAGTTATTTATAATTATTTTGTAATTTTAGGTGAATATTAATTTTTTTTAATTTCTTTATTTTTATAAAAAATGAAAAATGTTGATAGTGCTAAAATCACTCTTAAATAATAATAGTTTTACTAAATAAAATGAGATGATTGCTAAAAACTTAACATTTGAAGCCACTTTATGAATAAAATACTCAATAAAGTGCAATTTATATGCCATTAAGAATAAAACCTTATACAGAAGCTCTAGGAGCTGAAATCCTTAATATTAATCTAGGGAGAAAACTGTCACCTACTAATCTTTCATTAATAAAAGATACTTTAAACAAATACCATGTCTTATTTTTTAGAGATCAAGATATTAGTTCAAAACAATTTATTAACTTTGGCAATAACTTTGGAACACTAGAAATTCATCCCTTAATTCCTACACTACCAGGTCACCCTGAAATAATTGAATTAAAAAGTCTCACTACAGGCCCTGCTCCTATGGCCAGAAATTCAGAAGTATGGCATTCAGATATGAGCTATACAAAAATACCTCCTTATGCAGGAATTCTTAAAGCTGAAAAGATTCCAGAAAGTGGCGGTAATACAATGTTTCTAAATGCTGCCCTTGCCTATGAATCACTATCTGACAATATGAAGAAATTCCTGTCTAAGTTAAAGGCAGTTCATTCGATTGTAAAAACAATTACTCATGATGAACTATTAGATGGAAACGCACTAAAAAGATTCAATATCATGAATGAAAAATTGCCTCCGATTGAGCACCCTGTTATTCGCACACATCCGGAAACCGGTAAAAAGTTAATCTATGTAAATGAAATATTCACCTCTCATATTGTGGGTTTAAATATCAATGAAAGTGATGCAATTCTGCAATTTTTATATAAACACCTACATAATCCTAATTTTCAATGTAGATTTATATGGGAAAAAAATTCAATTGCCTTCTGGGATAATCAAATTACTCAACATTATGCTGTTGCTGACTATAGCAGTTTAAGAACGATGCATAGACTTACAGTTGATGGGACTCATAGACCTAAATAATTAAAGCCCATATCTTGAGAAAATATCTCTCTTTCTACCTAATAATTTCGCTTGAATAAATCTCCAAGCAAGCCTATAGGTAGGCATCCATGCAATTCTGTTGCCACTCTTATCATTTTTCAGAATTTCATCTACTATCCATGGAGTAGCAGTTTCCACATGATCACAAATAATACTAACCGTCGGTCTAATCTTAGCCCATTCCTCGTTAGTCAATCTCTTTTGCTCGCTTAACCAGTTTTCAGTTACTAAAACTCCTGGACTAATAGAGCCAATAATAATCCCTGTGTTCTTATTTTCAGAAATTAAGTATTTAGTAAGTATATTAATACTGGCTTTCGTGGAACTATAAACACCCATACCAGGCGTTAAAAATTTTCCATCAAAGCTTCCGCCTAGCATATTGTATAAATTCCCACTACCTTGAGCTCTAAATCCATTAATAGCCACTTGAGAGCAAAATAAAGTGCCTATAGAGTTGGTATTAATCATTGTGTTAATAAGACTTTCAGGTACTTTGTGGACTGGGCTCTGGCCAGATGCATAACCGGCATTATTAATCCAGTAATCAACTTGTCCAAATTCACTTTTTGCTAAGTCCCAGAGAGCTTCAATTTGTGTCTTATCAGATATATCACAGACTTGACCAATTACGGTGCCTTCTGATTTTTTATTCATTTCTTGTGTGGCTTTAACGATATCGTCCCCACTTCTGCTGCTTATAACTACATTATGTCCAAGACGTGCAAATTCATTAGCAAGTCCTCTACCAACTCCTTTTGTGCTTCCAGTAATAACGACATTAGACATTTTTATCAGCCCCTTGTTTCCTTCGTGAATACCAAGTATATATTGCCAAAAGCAGAACAGTAAAATTAAGAAAGCCCATTAATAAATACGGTCCTGTATAAATATAATCAAATAAGAATCCCCCAACTCCTCCAGCAATCATCTGCCCGATAGCTCCACACATTGCAAAAGCGCCAAAAACAGTACCCCTAATTGCTTCTGGTGCCGTTTTACCGATCAATGTGGTGGAAGCAATTATACAAGCGCCCTCCCCCATACCTAGAAGAATAGCAACTGGAATAACATTGAATGACATAGGATCTTCAACCAAACCCATAGCTAGATAGCCCAATGATGATAGTAAGAATGCAATCATAATTCCGTAGACACGATCTATACGATCCATAATAAATCCAAATATAGGAGCAGTAACTAGAACAGTGGATGCAATAACAGGAACGATCGTCGCCCCTCTTGCATAACCTTGCTCTATGGTCATGCCGTTATCAATTGCGAATCGTGACGTCCATAAAAATGTAAAAAGGCCAACAACAATAATATCTCCTCTAGCCGCCAAGGATGCAAAATAAGCTAGCCGTATTCGTGAATCTTTTTTTGCTGCTCGATAACCATCAGTAAATAATTCTTTAAAGGAAGCTTTATTTTGTTCTTTCTGTTTTGACCCTGGCTTCATAAAAATAAAAACGACCACAGCTGCTATTAGACAGATTAAGGTGCCAACCCAAACGGTGTAAGTTCCTGCTTCAATCGGATCAAACCCTTTTTCGGTTAATATTGCAGGCATTTTCACTAAAAGAGCAGAAGTTATGGTCACGCCGACCCCTTGGAAAAAGCCCATAAAACCATTCCATTTTGCTCTGGATCGTTCTTGAGGGTAGTCACCAGTATAAATTATAAGCACAGTAGAAGCTGCTGCTACACCAACAGCGAATAATGCTCTAACCATATATAATTGATAAAGATCGGTCATCAAAGGAAAACAAAAATAAGCGATAGCCATAAGAATCAATCCTATTGAAAACACAGGCCTCCGCCCTACTTTATCGGCTAATGCTCCCATAAGTGCCGTCATGGCAAGAATCATAAGTTCTTGCATAGTGGCAACAGAACCAACAACAGCTCCTTGAATGTGCCTTGCAATCCCTAGATGTTCCTCTAATACATAAGGTTGCATAAAATTCATAAATGCAAAAACTGAGGTGTTTAATAAGGCAACAGGAAAAAAACTTAGAGCATTAATTCTACCAACACCTGGCATAAGAAAAATTGGACCTAACTTCTGATTATTAATTTGACTCACTTATTTATTTACTTATAGTTTTAGGTTGAGCTAATTGTATCTTATTGTCACTTTTCAATAGGGTATTAGAATATAACAGAGGGCGGATAAAGATGTATACAAACGTATGGTACGTTGCAGCAAGGACTGAAGAACTCAAAGACAAACCTCTGTATGTGAAGATGCTGGGATCAGATTTTGTTCTATTTAGAGATCATGAAGGTAAACCAGCCTGTTTAAGCAATGCTTGTCCACACCGTGGAGCTAGCCTAGCAAATGGCAGTTGCAGTGAAGATAGAGAAATCATCTGTCCATTCCATGGTTGGCAATTTAATGGGAAAGGCAAGTGCACTAGAATCCCTGCAGTTGGTGATGATGATCCACAAACTGATGCTCCTGGAGTAAAAACAGATTCTTATCCCACCATAGAAAAGCAAGGATTAATCTGGACTTTTCTTGGTGATGATCCAGATCAAGCAAAACCAATTCTAGATATTCCAGAGCTTGATGACCCTGAATACACTGTTGTCTCACATGATGTTATCTTTGAATCAAATTTTCATCTGGCTAAATTTAGTAATCTAGATTACGTGCATCTACCCATTGTCCATGGTATTCGATTTGAAGATCAGGAAAACCCGTATCAACCTCCCCCTCATACAGTTGAGAGAACTGATTATGGAATGACCGCTTTTATTGAAACAGAATCGACATATAGCAAGGGTGCTTGGTCAAATGTTCGTGAAAAAGGCACTAAAGTAAAATCAGTACTTAAATATTTCATCGCTGGTCAAACTTTAAGAGGTCAGGTTGAGATTGGAGCTATTGGCTCTGGCAAATACAACTGTTTCTATGAGTTTTCTACCCCTATTGATCGAACCAGAACCATGATGAGGTATTATTTCTTTAGAAATTTTATGACTCAAAAAATAATGGACAAGATGGCATTAAAAAGAAACCTAAAAAATATTTTTCAAGATAAAGTAATTGCTGAAGCCCAAGTACCGAAAGTTGGACCTGATGGAATGCCAACCATTGTTGGTAAATATGAAGACACAATAATCAAAGTCTATTGGGAATTAATGCATGAGATGAGAGATAAAGGTTGGCAAATTGACTACAAAGAATGGAATAAATTAATTGAAGATGGAGAGCATTGTGTGGTTCCTTCTGCCGCTAGAAAAACCCATCCTGAGAAATGGCAATACCCATCAATTCCAAGAATAAATAGTAAATCATGAGTCAAGATCAGGGAACAATTTTAATCACTGGATCTAATAGAGGTATAGGTCTTGAATTTGTAAAACAATACATCAAACACAATTGGAATGTCATTGCCACGTGCAGAAAACCGAGTGAAGCAGATGAATTACAAAGCCTAGCAAAATTAAATGAGAATTTAAGTGTCCTCTCTGCTGATATTACACAACAAGAGAGTGTCGATAATTTGAGCAGAAAATTAGACAATCATCCGATAGATATTCTCATTAACAATGCGGCTTACTTAGGTCCACCTGATCCACAGAAATTTGGTGACATTGACTATGGATTGTTTACAAAGAGCTTTGAAGTGAATGCCATAGGACCGATCAGAATTACAGAGAAACTGATTGAAAATGTCAGAGCTGGTGGGATGAAAAAGATTATCTTTTTAGGCAGTGCCGCTGGTTCTATTGCACAAATTGCTCCACCGGTCACACTGTACTCTTATCGATCAAGTAAAGCAGCGCTGCATTTGGCAGTGAATAATCTTTACCATGAGTTAGCAAGTGAAAATATTATGGTTTCACTGATTAACCCTGGGTTGGTAGACACACGAGGTTTTCTGGATTTGAAACCAGATGATCCTATTCCAAAAGAATTAACAAAGATGGTTCCTGAAATCTTAATTAGAATGATTCAGGAAGGCAAAATACCGATGATCACCACCTATGAATCAGTGACTCAAATGATGAGTTATATTGATGATCTGACAACAGACACTAAACCCCTGTTTGTAAACTGTGATGGCACACCGATGCCCTGGTGAATGAATT
>CAZSGU010000036.1:0-2532 GCA_964606555.1 uncultured bacterium
CAACTTGCTTACAAATTTATATTCTGTATTGAAGGAGTTGATACTGCAACAAGTATCAAATGGGTAATGTCTTCAAACTCGGTGTGTGTGATGCCGAAACCAAAATATGAAACGTGGTTTATGGAAGGAACACTTGAAGCTGGAGTACATTATATTGAAGTCAATGATGATTTTTCCGATGCAGAAGAAAAAATTCATTATTACTCTACACACACAGAAGAAGCATTACAAATTATTAACAATGCTAATGCGTATGTAGACCAATTTAAAGATTCTAAAAGAGAGAAATTGATTTCATTATTAGTATTAGATAAATATTTTTCTTTATCAGGACAAAATCATGAATAATAAGACTATATCTATCTCATTCGATGTGCAACAGCTTTATTATTTACCTCAATATCTACCAGTCTATCATCGGTTATTAAAACAAAATGCAGGACATGCAACCTTTGTGTTTTATCATGGCATACATGATGCAATCATAGAAAATATCATTCAATCAGAAAATCTGGATCACATCTGGGTAAAAGATAAAGCTGAAGCCAATAAATATTATAAAAATCAAAAAGCTGATTGGATATTCTTTGGCAATACTTTTCCTTTTTTAAACGAAGTACACCAAATCAGTAAGTCAGTACAACTCGGTCATGGAGTTGGACCAAAAGCAAGTTATTATACAAAATCAAGTACCCCAACTACAGTGAGGTTTGTTGAGGGAGAATACCGAACAAATCGTCTTAAAAATATGTACCCTAATGATAATTTTGTCAATGTTGGTTTTTGTAAGCTAGATCCAATTATCAATGGTGAAACTACAGGATTTGATTTAGATCAATTAGGCTTAAAAACAGAAAAAAAGACATTAATTTATGCTCCTACTTTCTATCCAAGCAGCATTGAACGTTTTCCTAAAAATTTTCCTGAAGATTTTAGTATGTATAATATATTGATAAAACCACACTACTTTTCCACAAGCAAAGATAAATATAAAAAACAACGCCAACTCCTTAGTCATTGGTCCAATTATGACAATGTTTATTTAGCAAAAGTTGATGATTATTCTTTGGTACCATTTATGGCGACTGCTGATTTATTAATTAGTGATGCATCTTCTGCTATTATCGAATTTGCTGCACTAGATAAGCCTGTCATATGGTGTAATTTTTTAAAATTACGTTGGAATTATCGAGGAATTTTTGCTTATCGATTCAAAAAACGTATGGATAAAGATTACAATGAATACTCAAACATAGCTGTGCGTGCTGATTCTTATCAAGAACTCAAAACTATTGTTGCAGAACAAGTAGCAAATCCTCATACATTATCCAAAACTCGCTTACAATATGCAGAAAAACTAGCAGGCACTTTAGATGGAAATGCCAGTACAAGAATAATAGATTATTTATTAAATAATAAATAAGTATTTTAGGTGATTATGAAAAAAATTGGTTATACAACAGGTGTATTTGATCTGTTTCATATTGGCCATCTCAATATATTAAAGAGAGCAAGGCTTGAATGTGATTATCTGATTGTGGGAATTACAACCGATGAACTTGCACTTTCAGTAAAAGGAGAAAAACCTTTTATTCCGTTTGAAGAAAGAATGGAAATTGTTGAATCAATCAAATTTGTTGATGAGGTAGTTCCACAAACAAATTATAATAAGATGGAAGCATGGAATAATCTAAAGTTTGATAGAATGTTTGTTGGTGATGATTGGAAAGGCACTAAAGAATGGATTCAAATAGAAGAAGATTTCAGTAAATATAACGTTGAGATTATCTATTTCTCTTATACAACCCATACATCTAGTACTATTTTAAGAGATATATTAAAAAAAATATGATAAGATTAATCATTCTCTGCCTAATTATTTCTCTATCAAGCCAAGGATGTGAAAATAGATATCCTGAAGGTACAAATATAAAAATTGAGGTAGACGATGGGTTAGATTATCTTTTTTTCCTTCCTAATAAATACCAAGAACATCGTGAAAAAGAATGGCCTATGATTCTTTTCTTACATGGTATGGGAGAAAGAGGAGATAATTTGGAATTGATCAAAATTCATGGTATCCCTAAAATCTCAGAGGAAACAGATACTTTTCCTTTCATTGCAATATCGCCACAATGCCCTATTGATCATGTATGGACTGATCAAGAAATGCAAATGGACTTGATTGTACTTCTTGAATCAGTGATAGATAACTACCGAATCGATAAAGACAAAATCTATATCACTGGATTAAGCATGGGAGGATATGGAACTTGGAGCTTATTAAGTAAAAGACCAGATTTATTTGCAGCCGCTGTTCCTATCTGTGGTGGAGGAGTTCCTGGTCTTGATATTCCTGATAGTATTAAGGATGTTCCAATCTGGGTATTTCATGGAGGAAAAGATAAAGTAGTTCCTTCAGATGAATCAGAAAAGATGGTTCGTGCGATTGAAGAAATTGGGGGGAATATCAAATATACTCTCTATCCAGATGCTTATCATGACTCATGGACTAAAACATATGAAAATAAT
>CAZSGU010000036.1:2632-5155 GCA_964606555.1 uncultured bacterium
TCTTCTCGACTAATATTTTCTTTTTCAATATCAATTTCTGTAAAATCAAACCCCTGATCAGATAGAAATCGTTTTGCAGATTTACATGGCCCACACCAAGAAGTTGTATAAATAGTAATCTGCGTAGTTTCTGAATTTAACATAGTAAAATTTATAATTTTTTTAAAGATAGGAATAGTATTTAGTTTTCATTTTGTTTTAAAAAAATAATAACTAAAATATCGCATGTTTGAATTATATTATTTCGGCATCTTTGGGGGAGTAATCATATTCGTATTTGTGGTTTCTATGATTTTCAACCACTAGAAAGGAAAGAAATGGAAGTATTACAATCATTTGGAACATATTTAGAATCCAATCCTAACATGCTAATCTTGTTATCATTGTGGGAAGGAGTTTGGACATTGCTTGCATGCTGGTTTGCTGCACGTAATAATCAAAAATTATGGTTTCTAGCTGTAGGATTTCTTCAGCTACTTGGTATTCTTGAAATTATATATTTAGCGACCCAAACAAGGTTTTTTAAAAATTTCAATTTAAATGACTAAACACATACCAACAATTATTGCACTCATTATGCTAGTCGGAATGCTATCATTGATGAGCAATTGTCAGGTTAACACGAAGGTTCCTATTTCCTATGAATCTCCTCTTGAGTCTAAAGAACAGTTAGATGAAAGTGGAGAAACCATGAAAAAAAGAATTGTCAATTATGAATTCCAAAGAGAAAACCAAGATCCTTGAAGAAAATTTTATCTTTCGCTGTATCGTTGATATGTCTTTATTTAGCATTTCGACAAGTTAACCTTAATGACATCTCTACTACTCTTTCACAAGGAAAATTTCTCTATATTATTTATGCATTTGGAATTACAGGATTGACTTTTCTTATTCGTGCGATTCGATGGAACACTCTATTAGGACATCCAAGCTCTTATACCATCCATCATTTTTCTTCTGCAACTCATATTGGATATTTTCTTAATAATATTTTGCCATTACGTGCTGGAGATTTGGTACGTGCTAAACTTTTATCTAATCATGACACAACAATAAAAATGAGTTATGTCATTGGTAGTCTTGTTGGAGAAAAAATTATCGATCTTTGGATAATTGGCCTCTTTACAATGATATTGATTGGATTTGGATATACAGATGTTTTGGGAACACAATTCACATTGATTCTTGTCGGAGCATATTGTTTAAGTTCATTGATTATCTTTGGAAGACATACAATTTCTAACAAATTATTACAATATTTTCCTGTACTAGAAAACTTTATTGATGGATACAAACTGGTATCAAAAAACAAATTACGCTTAGGAATATGGTCTATTATATTATGGATTACATTTGTTGTGTATGTTTCTATTGCATTGCAATCCATAGGGATTGTATTGGATATACAACAAGTATTGGGATTAACCATTCTATCAAGCATCGTTACATCAATGCCATTAGCCCCTGCTGCGATTGGAACATATCATCTGGCAGTGATTTATTGTTTAAATAGCCTCTATGGAATTGATTTAGAAAAAGCACAAAGTGCGGCTATTGTAATGCATAGCATTTTTCTTGTTTATACAATTATTTTAGGATATATCTATTTGCTCTCTGAAGGTATTAATATTAAATCAATCACCAATGACGAAAAGAACTAAAGGATTTCTTACTGTACTAATTGCATATACTCTTGCAATTTTTTTGGGAGCTTATTCAATATCGTTGGTCACACATTTAGGAGATATGTGGCAAATCTTTATTGCAGATGTTGTAGCTACAGTAGTGATTTATGGCTTTAGTGTTGCTTATAAGAATTCATCATTCTATGATCCATATTGGTCTGTAATTCCTGTATTTATACTGTTCTTTTGGATCTGGAAAAATAACTATATCATTACCCCAATTATTATTCTATTAAGTATTGCTGTTTTATTTTGGTCCATGAGATTAACCTCAAATTGGATGAAAACATGGGAAGGATTACATCATGAAGATTGGCGTTATATTGATATGCGTAATAGCATGGGAAAGCAGTTCCAACTATTAGGAAATTTTGGTGGAATCCATATGTATCCAACATTGCAAGTCTTCTTTTGTTGTATGACAATACAACAATGCTTTAACTCAAACAACACTCCATTAATGTTTCTTGGTTTTACAGTCTGTATCATCGGGGTTCTTTATGAAATTATCAGTGATAAACAACTCTATGATTTTAGAATGAAACATCCTACAGAGAAAAAAGTCATTGAAACAGGTTTGTGGAATTATTCTAGACATCCAAATTATTATGGAGAAATTTTATTTTGGTGGGGTTTATTCCTTATGGGTTTTGAATCTGCAGGCATGACTTACCTTTTTCTGGCACCAATTACAATGACTATTCTATTTATAGGCGCTAGCATTCCTTGGATTGAAATTAAAATCTTAAGAACTAGACCAGAGTATAAAGAATATCAAAAAAGGGTTCATATTTTATTTCCAGAAATCACTATATTAAGAAGGTTATTTGGGAAATAA
>CAZSGU010000037.1:0-5072 GCA_964606555.1 uncultured bacterium
CTGTTGGAACATGGCTTGTTGGTTGGATAATATCTGGCCTAAACCAAGCCAAATCCATAACAGCCATAAAAATAGGAAAATCATTTTGCATTTTAAAAAGAGTATTAACCGAATTGGTAGCTTTGATTACATCTCCTTCGGCTTCTATAATAATTTTGGCTAGAGATTCTTTAATATTTCCAAATAATGTTACTCCTGCATCTAGTCGTGAATATTCTGTTCCTTCCCAATGTATTGGTTCAACAGGATAAGCAGTAAGATTGCACCAATGATTAAAAGAATTTAGTGTTTTAAGTAGTTTTTCTGGTTGTAACAACATATCTGAAGACAATTTATCTAGCGTTTCTTGTCTATTGCACCAGCGAGCAAAAAATAGAGCATGAATTAACATAGGTAGGTCTTCTTCTAAGTTCCTAGCAAAGGATAGAATAGCTTTGCTACCACGATCATCTTCTCGAAATACATTTAAGAAGCGACCTTGTTGAAAAATAGGATCATCTGTCCATGGAGGGGGATTGCCACTCTCCCTTGCTAACCGAATTTTTTCTCGTTCACGACAGAAATCAAAAAAAACAGATACAGGATCATTTAGTATTAATCCATCAAGTGCTGTAGCGTAAGGATTGTTAGATTTGTTCATTACCCTATTTTCTTGCATTAAGCATTAACCATGTTCCAAGGATAATAAAAATTATATTGGAAAACCATGCAGCTAAAAAAGGAGATAATGCTCCAGCATACCCAAGAGATTGCCCAAATTTCAATAGGACTATATAAGCAAAGATTGTTGCTAGACTTAATCCTCCACCGAATGCTAACGTAGTATTAGACCTAAATACTGATAAAGGGATACCACAAAAGATAATAATGAGACTTATAAAGGAATATGCAATTTTATAGTGTAAATCCACCTCCCATCTTAAAGTATTGACGCCATTATTTTTTAAGGTAACAATTTGATTTTTCAGTTGGTTGTATGATACTTCTTCAGATGAACTTCCAATCTGATTGATATCTTCGGGGGTGAAATTTAAATTTAATAATGAATCTTGTTTAGAGGTTGCTATCATTTTCTCAGAACCAGAATCATCAAATTCTCTGATTGAATAATCTCGAACTGTCCATTTTTCTTTTACTGGTTCCCAAATACTCTTTTTTGAATCTATTCTTTTTATCATTTTTCCATTATTTAGTTCAATAAAATTGAGATTTACTACTGTTTGATTGGTTTCATTGTATTTTTCAATCGCAATTAAATAATCCTGATTTTTCTGAAAATAAACATTTTCATAAACTGACTTGTCTTTCCCTCTATTTCGGTTTTTGCTAATGTATTTTTCTTTAAGCTCATTCTTTATCTTATTATTTTTTATAACAATATTATTTTCAAAGAAAAATGATCCTATACTCATGAATAATCCTACAAATAATATAGGAAGCGCAAGTCTGTACAGACTAAGACCTGATGATTTAAAGACTAACCATTCTTTCCTTTGTACCATCATGCCGTAGGTAAATACTGATGCAACCAAACAGGTTACAGGAATAGTAACACTGATCATTTCTGGGAGCGATGCAACATAATAATCAATAAGAATATCATTTGTTACCTCGTTATCTATAAATCTGTTCAGATTTTCGAAAATATCTACAATAAACGATACGAGGACAAAGAATACTGATACAAATAAAAATATTATTGAGAATTCTCTTAAAATATAATAATCAATTTTTTTCATTATATTCTTAACTTACTTAATGATGGATTTAATTAACAATTTTTTTACAGACTTTGCAAATTTTATTTGGGGGGATTTTGGTGTTCCTAATCTAGTCATTGGTGGTGGGATATTCTTCCTGATATATTCCAAATTAACTCCATTCAGATATTTTAGACATGCCTTTGATATCTTATTGGGTAAATATGATAATCCCGATGATGAAGGTCAAATTAGCCACTTCCAGGCATTGTCTACTGCACTATCAAGTACAGTTGGTATAGGGAATATTGCAGGAGTTGCTGTTGCAATATCTCTTGGAGGTCCTGGTGCACTTTTCTGGATGTGGATTAGTGCTATCGTTGGTATGGCGACAAAGTTTTTTACTTGTTCTCTAGGAATTATGTTTCGAGGATATGATTCGGATAATGAGTTGCAAGGTGGTCCTATGTATGTCATAGAACAAGGAATGGGAAAGAAATTTAAGTTCTTATCCTATTGGTTTAGTATTGCAGGTCTTATCGGATGCTTATCTTTATTGCAGGTTAATCAATTAACACAGATTCTTTCAGATCAGCTTGTAAAGTATAATCTTAATATAAACGATGCGTTTTATATGGATCTTACTATTGGAATCATAATTGCAACGGTGGTTTCGTTTGTAATTTTTGGTGGGTTACAACGTATTGCTGATGTGGCCTCTAAACTCGTACCATTTATGGTATTAATCTATCTTTTGTCAGGGTTATATATTGTCTTATCAAACCTTGCAGCAATTCCATCAATTTTTAATTTAATTTTTGTGAGCGCTTTTAAAGGTAGTGCTGTTGCTGGCGGATTTGTAGGTACAGCTGTAGTAATTAGTCAAGGTTTTAGAAGAGCAGCATTTTCAAATGAAGCTGGAATGGGGACAGAGGTAATGGCTATTGGAGCAGCAAAAACAAATGAACCTATTAGATCGGGTTTAGTTGCAATGCTTGGTCCATTTATTGATACGATTCTTGTTTGTTCAATTACTGGTATCGTTATCTTGCTTTCAAATGATTGGACTGTAGGACAGTTTGAAGGAGTAAGTTTGACTCAGAAAGCTTTTTCTAATCATTTGGGTATCGTCGGAGATTTTATCCTAGTATTTTCAGTTGCAACATTTGCTTTATCAACTATGTTTGGTTATTCGTATTATGGTTGTAAATGTGCATCTTATTTGTTTGGAACAGGTTCAAAGGTATACTATAGAATGTTTTATGTCTTTACACTTGTGATTGGATCTGTACTTTCTTTAGATTTAGCTGTTAATATTGTTGACTCTATGTTTGCTTTAATGGCTATACCTACTATGATTTCTGCACTTTATTTATCACCTCATATTAAAAAAGAGGCTAAAAGATATTTTGCTAGTCTAGAAGGAGGAAAATAAGCATGAAAAAGATTTATATTTTCGATGTAGATGGTACTTTAACACCTTCAAGAAGAATGATGACAGAAGATTTTGAGGCATTTTTTTCAAAATGGGCTAAAAAAAACACTTTTTATCTTGTTAGTGGTAGTAATCTAGAAAAAATAAAGGAACAACTTCCCAATTATATATTAGATCTTGCAGCAGGAGTGTTTCCTTGTGGCGGAAATCAGTTGTTTATCAATGATAATCAAAAATATAATCGTGAGTTTAAACCACCAAAAGATTTACTTAGTTTTCTACAAGAGAAATTAGAAAATACCGATTATACCACTAAAGCAGGGAACCATATTGAAGATAGAGGTTCAATGCTCAATTTTAGTATAGTGGGAAGAGATTGTTCTTTGGAACAACGACAAGATTATTTTGAATATGATACCAATGTTGGTGAAAGGTCTTCTATCGCAGAAGAAATTAATGCAACATGGAAAGATATTGAAGCTGTTATTGGGGGGCAAATATCAATTGATATTACACCAAAAGGAATGAATAAATCTCAAGTACTAAGCGAGATAAAAAAATATTTTCCTACCGATCAATATGTTTTTATAGGAGATAGAACAATGGAAGGTGGTAATGATTATCCATTAGCAGCTATCATGAATAAAACAGATAATTGTAGTGTATATCAAGCAGGGGCTCCTTCTGCAGAGGATGGTTACAAACATACTAAAAAAATACTAGAAACACTTAGTGAAGATTAAAAGTATAGAAGAATATAAAAGACATTTTCTTGAAGAATGGAATAAGCTTCAAGATTTAAAAGATCCATCCTATATCTATGATCCCATTAAGCATATTATACAGTCTGAAGGAAAAAGATTAAGACCAGTTATTGTACTATTTTTGGGAGATCTTTTTGAAAATGATTCTAATGATACTATGAATGCTGCCATGGGCGTAGAACTATTACACAATTTTACACTAGTTCATGATGATATAATGGATGAAGATGCTTTAAGACATAATGTCACTACAATTCATGAAAAATGGGATAATGCCCATGCAATATTGTCTGGAGATGGGTTAGGAGCATTAGGGCCTATCTATGTTGGTAAAATTAAGACTAATACTTTAGAAATTCTTGTTAGATATAATGAAGTTATCTTAGAGGTTTGTGAAGGACAAGCGTATGATATGGAATTTGAAAATAGAAATGCCACAGTAAATGATTATCTGTTAATGAGTAAAAAGAAAACTGGATCTTTATTTTCTTTATGTTTTGAAATTCCAGCATTAATGAGTGAGATATTCCTAGAGCATAGACTATCTTTGAAAGAATTAGGTAAAAATTTAGGAATAATCTTTCAGATGCAGGATGATATCTTAGAAATGTTGACATCAGAAGAAAATATGGGAAAAGGAACCAGTTCTGATATTGAAAGAAAGAAAAAAACAATTCTATCAAGTATAGCGTTTGAATATGATAAAGAAAATTGGGAAAAATTACAAAATCAAACAAAATCAATAGACATTGTTGAAAAAAAACAGGTTTTAGGAGATTATTTCAAAGAAAGTGGTGTTTTAGATAAGGCAAATGATTTGTTGAGTACTTATGAGAAAAAATGTAGAGAAGTTGTAAATTCTCTACCAGAAGATATTCAAAAAGATGTTGGACTACTTTTAGATTTGATAATTAAGCGACATAAATGATTGATGTATAACAAAATAAAAAACTTTCCAAAACAGATTTCTAATACTATTGATAATACCAAGTCACTTAGTATTGGTTCAGATTATGATAAAGTTGTTATTGTAGGGATGGGAGGATCTGCCATTGCTGGATTGATTGTTAAAGATCTTTTACCTCAAGTAAATATTGTTGTGGAAAGAAATTATATTCCAAATACTGCAATCAATCAAAATACGTTAGTCATTGTATCATCTTATTCTGGAAA
>CAZSGU010000038.1:0-4108 GCA_964606555.1 uncultured bacterium
CTTATTTGGGCTGAACTTGGAGTGGGAATATTTGGAACTAGATTTGCAGGTAATTAAATATCTATCCTAAGACATGTTATTTTAGAATAAATCCATCTTTTAATGGGTCTTCCGGGTTAATCCAAAATGTATTTTTTCCAGTTATATAAGCATTGCCGCTCACTTCAGGTATCACAGCATCGTAATTCCCGAAAGTTGTTGTTTCAACCACCTTTACTGAAAATGTTGAATCAATAATACTTTCAATTATAATAGATTCACCAGTTTTAATCTCATCCTTGGCATGGAGAATAGCTGCCCTAGCACTGACACCAGTTCCTGTAGGACTTCGATCCACTTCTCCTTCCGCAAAAATACAGACATTTCGACTGTGATGATTTGGATTTTTCGATACTCCAGTAAAAATTGTTCCATAAAGAAAATTCATATCAGGCTCTAAAGGATGAACCATCTTAACCGAATCCATGACGGCATGTTTTATTTTTATTCCAGTCTCAATCAACTGATTTTGGTACTTCGATGTGCAATTCAAACCAAGTTGTGCAACATCTACAAATGCATAAAATGCACCACCGAAAGCAAGATCATAATTAATTTTTCCAATTCCTGGAACATCAATTTCTGTATCAAGCGATTGAACAAAAGACGGGACATTCTCAAATCGTACTCCAGTTACCTGTCCATTTTTAACTTTTGCGTAAGATTTAATGAATCCAGATGGCACGTCCATTTTGACTTCTGTTTCTGGTTCGTTCATGGGAATTAATCCTGTTTCCACAAAAACTTTTGTCAATGCAATGACGGCATGACCACAACCTGTGGAGTATCCTTCATTATGAATAAAAATTACACCAAAATCTGCATCGAGTGTGTCCGGCTCAACAATGATAGCACCATACATATCCCTATGCCCTCGCGGTTCCCAGATAAGTGCTTTTCGTAACTCATCATGAAGACGACGTGCATTGGTTCTTTTTTCTAAAAGTGTTTTACCTTTCAATGCTGGGTACCCAGATAAAATAATTCGGAGCGGTTCCCCCTCCGTATGCGAATCAATAGTTTGAATCTCTATCCATCCATCAGGCGGATTCCAATTCTTAAGTTTGTTAATTGCTATCATGATTTATCTTTTCCATAATCAGGTTTGCCAACACTAAATCTTGAATAGCATTTCCCACAGATTTAAATAATGTAATCTCATCATCCGTATCTCTTCCAGGGATTTCTCCCAAAACAACTTGTCCCAATTCACCATGAATCAAATCAAAAGACCATTTCCCTTCTTCTGTTGGAATAATAAGATCACCAGCTTCTATCTTGCATGTCTCTCTATTGTCCACGATTACTTTTGAATTAATAACTGTTTCAATGCCAACTTCTTGCATATGAGGCTTAAAAGAACCAATGGCATTAATATGAACTCCCGGATTAAGATCCTGATGATTAAATAAAGGTTTTTCTGATGGTGTAGCTGTACAGATGACATCTGCTTCTTTTAATAAATCTTTTTCTCCAATATTGGCTTTAATACCAAATTTATCATAAATGAAATTGCAAAATAATTCAGCTGATTCCTTAGTACGGCTAAAGACCAAAATCTTTTCCAGATTTTTCACAACCGAAAGGGCTTCAACTTGTGATTTCGCTTGGACACCTGTACCAAAAATTGCACCTACTTTTGCGTCTTTTTTTGCCAATATATCAGTTGCCAAACCTGATGCTGCACCAGTCCGAATGGCAGTAATAGACTCTCCATCCAGAGTTGCCACCATATTTCCTTTAAAAGCATCAAAAACTTGAACTGATGAATGAATTAATGGTAATCCTTTTTGAGGATTCGAATAATTCACCGACACTACTTTTACTATATAATATGGATTATTCAACGAATAAGCCGGCATCACCAACGATGTGGCATTTTTACCTGGAATATCTGTATTCAATCGTTCCGGGATTATTGCTTCTTTGTTGCTTAATTGAATAAAAGCAGTTTTCATTGCTACAATAGCTTCATTCATATTAACTAATTCATTGATTTGTTCTTTATTAAGAATAACCATTAATTATAAGCTGAAGTAATATTTCTCATTTTAGCTCTGCAGGAATTTTCTCAATTGTAGTAATTGTAAATTTTATATCTTTTCCTTGGATTTCAAGTGTAAAATCTTCACCAATCTTTTTTCCAATCATGGCCTGACCAAAAGGTGATTTGTAGGTTACAACAAAGGGATAAAGATCCAACTCAGATTCGATGGGACCTAATAGATAATAGTCTTCGGCCTCATCTTTGCCCTCTTCATGGATTGTGACTTTATTGCCAAATCCCACTTCATCAGTCTGAATGTCGCTATTCCCGATAATCTTGAATGGCGCATGGGACTGCATGAACTGTATTTTATATACTAGCAAACTCTGATGCTCCCTAGCAGCGTGGTATTCCGCATTTTCTTTAAGATCTCCTTGATCAGCTGCCTCTCTAATCCTTACTGAAGTCTCTCTCTTCTCTTTATTAAGAGATTTCATTTCCTCTTCCAATACGCGGTGTGTATCTCGCAAAATCAGAGTCGCCATATCTACATTCCTCCTGATTGAATTTTTGGACCCGCATTTAAAATATCAGAATTTGATATATCAAACTTTCTAAAGTTTTCATTAAATAATTTAGTAAGCATATTACCAGTCTTATAATATTCATCTAAATTATCCCAACCTCTATCAGGTACTAAGAAATCATTATCTAATCCTTCTGAATTCAAAGGAATATCAAGATTAAAGAATTTATCTTTTACTGAATCACTAAAATCTAACTTACCATCCGTGATCAAATCGATAATATGCTTTGTAAGTTTCAAATCAATTCTCTTGGAACCCGAGGTTGCACTTGATCCAGACCAACCAGTATTAACTAAGTATATTGGAGCTTGATGCTTTGCTAATTTTTCTTGCAATAATTTTGCATACACCAAAGGATGTAGGGTTAAAAATGGTCCACCATAACATGGTGAAAAAGCTGCTACAGGATCAACTACACCCGTTTCAGTTCCTGCCATTTTAGCCGTATACCCACTTATAAAGTGATACATTGCTTGATTTGCATCAAGCCTAGCAACTGGTGGCATAATACCATAGGCATCGCAAGTTAAAAATATCACGGCATTAGGATGTGGTCCTGCACTTGGTAAACCTTTTGATCCCAGAGAATTTTCTATAAAATTAATTGGATAACAAATTCTAGAATTTTCACTCTTAGAATTATCGTCAAAATCAACTTCCTTTGTTTCTAAATCATAGACAACATTTTCTAATAATGATCCATGTTTAATAGCATTATAGATTTCTGGTTCTTTTTCTTTATCTAAATTGATTGCTTTTGCATAACAACCTCCTTCAAAATTAAAGATTCCATCATCAGACCAACCATGTTCATCATCACCAACCAATGGACGATCCGCATTGGTACTTAAGGTTGTTTTCCCTGTTCCTGATAAACCGAAAAATAATGCTGATTCAGTCAAATCTTTTGAAACATTTGCAGAACAATGCATAGATAAGACATTCTTAAGCGGCAGATAATAGTGCATAATAGAAAAAATCCCTTTCTTCATTTCACCAGCATATTCTGTACCACCTATAATTGCTATTTTTCTTTTTAAGTTGAATACAATAAAATTTTCTGAATTAAGTCCAAATTCTTTCCAATCTTTCTCTTTTACATCAAATGCATTAATAATAGTAAAATCAGGTGTAAAATCTTCTAAATCTGATTGTTCTGGTCGAATAAACATATTATTTACAAATAGAGATTGCCATGCTTTTTTTGTTATCATTCTAACATTAAGACTATTCTTTTTATCATCACCTGCAAATCCATCAAAAACATAGAAATCTTGATCTAAATTATTATATGTCTCAATTGCTTTATCATATAAATGATTAAAATTTTCTTCTGATATTGGTTGATTTACATCTCCCCACCATATATTCTCAGATGAAAAATTTTCTTCAACAATAAATTTATCTTTTGGAATTCTTCCAGAAAATTCTCCAGTATCCACCATCAATGCACCATTATGACCAATAACTCCTTCATTTGATTCCACTGCATTAT
>CAZSGU010000039.1:0-1869 GCA_964606555.1 uncultured bacterium
ATTTAAGATTACTGGTCTATGGGAAACCTTATTGGGCTATGTTCTCAATTGGTGTAATTGCTATGTTACTGTTTGCAGTGACTGACACTGGCTTTGCGTTCTTAATTAAAACTTTGACTGATAGTTTTGCTGGTACTGGCACTGCTTTTGATACTCAAGAGATTAAAGTGATGTTACCGATTGCAGTTATTATTATTTTTATTGTTAGGGGTGTTTCAGGATTTTTCTCAGTTTATAACATTGCTTGGATTGGTCGGCAGGTTATAAAATTACTAAGAGGCGAGGTTTATAATAAATTTCTTACGCTTCCAACTTTATTTTTAGACAGAGAATCTAATGCAGAACTTCTTTCTAAGGTGACCTACAACATTGAGCAAGTTGCGGAATCCACATCTAATATCCTCACTGTCCTTATTAGAGATACCCTAACAATAATTGTTTTAACTGCTTATATGATATTTCTAAGCCCAAAGCTGGCTTCAGTAATCTTCATAGTTGCCCCAGTCATTGCTCTTTTAGTAAGGTTTCTCAGTCAGTTATTCAGACGTTATTCTGAAAGAATTCAAGATTCTATGGGCGATGTAACTCATGCTATAAAAGAAACCCTGCAAAACCATAGAATTATAAAGGTTTTTGACGGTCAAGATTTTGAAGAGGAACGCTTCTCAGTGGTCAATGAAAGCAATAGGAAGCACAACATGAAACTCTTCTCGACAAAGGCTATAGGGGATGCTGTTACTATCTTTTTGTCTTCTCTTGGCGTAGCAGGCGTAGTATATGTGGCTACACTTGATGAGGTAAGAAGTTCGATGACAGTTGGGGATTTTAGCGGTTTCATCACAGCAATGGTTCTCCTTATGACACCTCTCAAAAGACTCACCAATGTGAATGCAATGATACAAAAAGGAATAGCCGCAGCAGGGTCAATATTCTCATTAATTGATGAAAAAGATGAGGTGGATCAAGGGACCCTTGAAGCTAAAAGAATGGAGGGCTTTATTTCGTTTCGAGATGTAAATTTTTCCTATGATGATACTAAACAAACATTAGAAGGAATAAATCTAACAATTAACTCCAATGAAAAATTAGCTATTGTTGGAAAGTCAGGCAGTGGTAAAACGACTCTTGTTAATTTAATTCCAAGATTTTATGACATTTCATCTGGTGAGCTAATAATTGATTCAGAAAATATTCAACATTATTCTCTTAAATCCTTGAGATCCAATATTAGTTTAGTTACTCAAGAAGTGACATTATTTAATGACACAATATTTAACAACATTGCTTATGGAAAATATTCAGATGAAGAAGTTAAAAAGGTCGTGACTTCTGCATATATGGATGAGTTTATTGATAGCCTCCCAGACGGATTAAACACATTAGTTGGTGATCAAGGAATCTTGCTTTCCGGAGGTCAGAGACAAAGGATTGCTATCGCGAGGGCATTGCTAAAAGACGCACCAATACTAATTTTAGATGAAGCAACTTCTGCTCTTGATTCCGAGAGCGAACAGCACATTCAAAAAGCTTTAGATCAATTGATGGAGAATAGAACAACTTTAGTAATTGCTCACCGTTTATCAACTATTGAAAATGCAGATAGAATCATAGTTCTATCAAAAGGTCAGATTTTGGAAGAGGGCACACATGATGAATTGTTAAATAATAATGCTGAATACGCCTCACTTCATCGTCTACAGTTTAATGATTAATTTCTCTCGGAAATTAGAAAAAGTTTGGTATAGCAATAAAAGGCCTCCTTACTTACTTATAATTTTATCTAAGCTTTTTTCTTTGATAGTCAAAATTAGATCTTCACTCTATAAATCTGGGTTTTTAAAAATAAGGAATGTTGAAGTACCGGTTATC
>CAZSGU010000039.1:1969-4012 GCA_964606555.1 uncultured bacterium
GTTAAATCAGGGGCTGAAATCATTATTTCTGATGATGGATTGCAGCATTATAAGTTGGGAAGAGATTACGAAATTGCTGTTGTAGACGGATCAAGGTTATTAGGAAATCAATATCTTCTTCCAGCTGGCCCATTGAGAGATAGCATAAGTAGCTTACACGATGTTGATCTAGTGCTACTGAACGGTGGTTATGAAGCATTCAGTAATTGGGAAAATGCAGGTTTAAGTCATTTGGGAGCAAAATTCAATTTTACTATTAATAATAAAGTCGTATTTAACTTGAATGATAACAGCAAACATGAGATTAGCGAATTTACAGGTAAAACAGTACAGGTTTTGGCGGGTATAGGTAATCCAGAGAGTCTCTATAAAGATATCGAAAAATACGGAATTATTGTTGCACCTATAGAGATAGAGGATCATGGTGTTGTTGATATAAATATTTATTCAGACGATGCCATGCCACTTTTTATGACCCCTAAGGATGCAGTGAAATACAATAAACCTTTTCCCAAAAACGCCTTTGTTCTTGATCCATTCATAAAAATAGGTGAAGAGGATGGAGATGACTATGCATTTTTTAGATTATTCGATAACTTATGAGTTTTTCAATTGTAATACCTGCTAGATATGCTTCCAAAAGGCTTCCAGGCAAAGCACTTAAAGATATCAATGGTAAACCCATGATACAAAGGGTTCATGAAGCTGCTCTAGGCAGTCAAGCAGCTGAGGTTATTGTTGCGACAGATTCGGAGAAGATAAAAGAAGTTTGCAATCAATTTGGAGCTGAATGTTTAATGACTAAGCAGCAACATCGATCTGGGACAGATAGAGTGAATGAAATAGCCCAAATACTAGATTGGCCTAATGAGCAGATCATAGTTAATCTCCAAGGTGATAATGCGTTGATGCCAAGTAAAAATATAGATCAAGTTGCAAAGCTATTATTTGATAATCCCTCATATTCAATTGCAACTTTGGGAACTAACTTTCTTTCTAAAGATGAGGAAGAAGACAGAAATGCAGTAAAAGTATTTATTAATCAAGAAACAAGTGAAGCCATCACTTTCAAAAGAAATCTCAAGGACTATGATAATCAATCGGTCAATTATTTGAGGCATATAGGTATATATGCATACACTAGATCATCTTTGAGAACTTTCAGTGATAGTGATCCCTCTATTGAAGAAGAAGAGGAAAAACTCGAACAGTTGAGAGCTTATGGTCTCAAATTAAGAATCATTGTAGGAAAAGCGAATGTAACACCAGGCCCAGATGTGGATACTTATGAGGATTTATTGTTGGTAAATTCAATTTATAACAATCCTAAATAATAATAATGGAAAAGTCAGATCAGCATAAAATACTATTTGTTTGTATGGGCAATATTTGTCGATCACCATCGGCGGAAGGTATTTTAGTAAATAAAGTCAAAACGGAAAGTATTGACAAGAAATTTATCATAGATTCATGTGGAACTCATGGTTATCACGAAGGTCAAGGGCCAGACCCACGATCCATTGAAGTGGCTTTACTTAGAGGTATAGATATAAGACATCAAGTAGCTCGAAGAATTGAAGCAAAAGATTTTGAATTCTTTGATCTAATTCTGCCCATGGACAATAACAATCTTGAGTTGTTAAAAAATATTTCAGATCCTATTTATCACCATAAAATATTATTGTTTCTAGAGTTTAGTCAACAATCAGATTATATTGAAGTTCCAGATCCTTACTATGGTGGTGATAGTGGTTTTGATTTAGTGTTAGATCTTTTAGATGAAGCTGCTGAAGGGTTAATAAACCATTTAGTCAATAAGTAACAAAATATTATTTTGGTGGAACAATATCTTCCCAAGGTAAGACTTTATCTGCATTAGTTATTTTTTTTGCAACTTTCTTAGTAGCCTCTTTTTTGGGGGTCTTAGTAATATTCTTAGGTTGTTTTTTAGTTTTCTTATCAGGTGATTTTTTTTGACTTCCTTTAGTCCCTTTATTTTTAAGACTAACTGTTTTTTTTGTTGCTTTGGCTTCTTTTACTGGC
>CAZSGU010000040.1:0-3962 GCA_964606555.1 uncultured bacterium
AAATGCAATTGAGTAAAAATGAGGGTGTTGCCAAAAAAATAATATAAAAAATAGAATCCATCCGCCCGGATCAAGACTATTGGTTGCCGCTGTCCATCCGCCCAATGGAGGTAATGCTCCAGGAATGGCACCAACAGAAGTATTAATCCAAGATACTTTCTTCAAAGGAGTATATAACGCAAGATATGAAACAACAGTACAAAATGCTAAAATGCTGGTCAAGGTATTTACTTTCTCAAATAATATAGCTAAACCAAAACCAATAAATAATATACCAAGAAGAGAAGCAGTGAAAAGAGATATTTTCTTTGTTGGCAATACCCTGTCTTTTGTTCTGTTCATTTTTGCATCAGTTTCAACTTCAATAACATTATTTAATACTGATGAACCAGCAGAACACAACAAAGTACCAACAAGAGTATACAATAACAATTCAGGTGACTTAATTCCCTGCTGTCCAAGATAAAATCCAATCACAGTAGTAGTTAAAACAAGGAATGCAATACGTAGTTTTGTCAATTCTATCAGATTTGTGATCATATACAACTAGCTTTGATTAATCAGCGTTACAATATCGTTTTGTAATTCCATTACATTGGCATCAACAGTGCCTTCATAAAATTTTCTAATTTGTTTTTTCTGATCTACTAACACAAATCGTGTGGAATGACCGCCAGGAAGTAATGATGCTGATAAAAAGAAACCATTCTCAGATAATTCAATAATATCTACAATATCACCTCTTAAAAAATACCAATTATTATTATTAGAATATTGATTAGAAAATGATTCAAGAATTGAATCAGAATCATATTCAGGATCAACGGTGATAGAAACAAATTGAACTAAATCTGAGTTTTCAAAACGTGTTTGAAGAACACTAAAGTTTTTTGACATGATAGGACATGCCCCCTCACATCGAGTAAATATAAAACTAATTATAGTAATTTTTTCACTAAGATCGCTATCACTGAAAATTTCACCGTTAAAATTTGTAAGTTCGAAATTTGGTACACTAGATATAACATTTAAATTTTGGATTTTTGATTCTGTAGCTTCACGCAATACAAACAATGCCGTCATTCCTAGAGAAAAAATAATAAGAAAGGTTATAAGTAATTTTTTATTTAATTCATTCATTTTTCATGCAATTATACAATATAATTATCACACCAACAAGCCAAGATGAACCCCAAGTATGAAATAATCTAGTAAGTTGCGGCAAATCAAAGAAAACCATTAGTTCTCCAAGAAAAATCTGTAAAGCAACCATTGCAAGAATAAAATATCCGAGCTGTTTTGCTAACAATAAAGAATTATCTCTCAAATGATAATTGATATAAATGCTAAAAAAAAGTAATCCAAAACCCAACAAGGAATGTAAATACTTATAAGAACTTAACGCATTTAATTGCTCTCCCTTTGATAATAGAGGATTTTCAATAGAAACAAGCTCAAGATTTGTTCTAATACCTGTACCTAAAAGAATTTCTACAACAATTAATATCCAAAAAAGAATCAAGCTCCTTGAAAGTGTTTTATTAATTTCTAAATTTTGAAATTTTTCTATGTGGATCAATTTATAGGATTCAATGCAGATGTAGCTTAATACTGACACCAACATTAAAGCTAATATCATATGCAAACTAACAATAAAAGGATTTAAAACTGAAGAAACTACAATAGCGCCTAAGATACCATTAGCTACCACTAAAATGAGAGATAAAATTGAGGAAAAAAAGAGTTTCAGTTCCTTTCGGAAATAATATATTGCTATAATATTTAATATGATAATTGATAAACCCACTAATACTCCAAGGGAACGATTACTATATTCTATCCAGGCTAATACAATATTAAAAGAGGTCGCATCAATGTAAGAAGGAATTTGATCAATATGGGTAGGTGGAATCCATCTTCCAAAACATTTAGGCCAATCTGGACATCCCATTCCAGATCCTGATACACGTACCAAACCTCCAACAAAAATTAGTAAATATGATAGAATGGTTGCAGTAACTGCGGATCGAAAAAAAAGCTTTCTTTTCATTTAGTGATGATCATCCTCATCCCCCGATTCATGGCTACCATCCTCGTCAATTGGATTTCCATGGTCATCTGTCAAAGGTAAGGAATCATAAAATGCAGCACGTTTATTAATTGGATCTTTAATTTCAGGATTGATTGCACCACGAAATTCTGTATCAGACATTGTAATAATAATAAAGATTGCAAGAAACATTAATGACATGACGAATATTGTTAAGTTCTTTTTATCGTCCCATAATAAATGCATAAAGAACAATGCCACAATACTAGCTTTGGTACCAGCAATTAACAATGCAACAATAATATTTAAAAATCCTAAATCAACATATGATACCCAAACTGTCACTCCAGTCAAGAAGAATAATATTCCAGCAACTGTGAAGTAAGTTTTTAGTGGTGTAATATGATGATGTTCAGACATAGTTATCCTATCAAGTAAAATAGTGGAAATAAGAAAATCCAGATTATATCAACTAAATGCCAAAAAATACCTACTAATTCCATTGGGGTATAATAGGCAGAATGTAACTTATCTTTTGCGGTAAGATACATTAACCAAGCAATTAAACCCATACCAATTGCCACGTGCAAACCATGTAATCCAGTCATTATAAAATAAATACTAAAGAAAATATGTGGATTATTCATATGTGCAATTTCTGGACCCATATAAGAATAATACTCACCTGGTAGTTGTCCAAGATGGAATTTATGTTCATACTCCAAATATTTAATACCAAGGAAAATAGCTGCACAAATAAATGTTACAAAAAGCATCACCAATGACAATTTCTTCTTTTTAAGCTGAATCGCCCAAATAGCCAATGCCATTGTGAGAGAACTTCCAATCAAAACAATTGTGTTCAATAAACCTTTATTAACATCCAGCAATAAATTTGCACCAATGAACATATCAGGATTCCACGAGCGATAGATTGTGTAAGCAACAAATAGTGCTCCAAAAGTGAGAACTTCTGTCAAAATAAATGCCCACATGCCAAGCTTAGAAGTTTCATATTGTTGATTTACATCATAAAAATGATGGTGTAAAAAATCAGGAGATGATTTATCGTGACTCATTTTCTTTTTAATGTAGGTTTGACAAGAACTTTATCGTAATCATATGGACCATGCGTTAGGACTGGTTCTTCTTCAAAATTATGAGGATGAGGAGGAGAAGTAGTATGGGTCCACTCCATTGTCAAAGCACCCCATGGATTGGTTCCTGGATCTAATTTATTATTTTTTCTTAAAGACCAAAGAAGGTTTACAACCGCAATGAAGATAAATAAACCTAAAATCCCAGACCAAAAAGTTGAATAGCTATGTATCTCCGCATATTCTTGAGCATAAGTTGCATATCGTCTTGGCATTCCTCTTAAACCAAGTAAAAATTGTGGAAAGAATGTTCCATTAAAACCGACAAAGACTCCAATAGCACAAATATTAGCAATAGTTTGGTTATACATTGCTCCAAAAGATTTTGGCCACCAATGGTGTAAACCGCCAAGAAAGGCAATAATTGTTCCTCCTTGCATTACATAATGAAAGTGTGCAACAACAAAGTAGGTATCATGTAAATGAATATCTAATGCAACCGCACCAAGAAATATTCCAGTTAATCCACCAATCGTAAATAAGAATAAGAATGATAATGCATAAAGCATAGGTGGAGTAAAAGATACTTGTCCCCTATACATTGTTAACATCCAACTAAATATCTTTATTCCAGTTGGAATACCTACAAAATATGTAATAAATGAGAAAACAATTTGAGAAAATACAGATTGCCCAGAAGTAAACATATGATGTCCCCAGACTAGGAAACCAATAAATGCAATTGAAAGTGTTGAATATGCAATAAATTTATATCCCCATACTTTCTTTCTAGAGTGCACTGGTATAATCTCACT
>CAZSGU010000041.1:0-3809 GCA_964606555.1 uncultured bacterium
TAGCAGCAACATCTGTTTTAATTACAAAGGGTTTCCATTCTGCTTTCTCTGTCATTTCGCTTTCAACAAAGCCGGGACAAATCAATGTTACATCAATTGTTTTTGGTAATGTTTTTCTCCAACTTTCACTTAAAGCTTTCACTGCAAATTTTGATGCAGCATACGCTCCACCACCAACCCAGGCTATATGACTTGCAACTGATCCTACAAGAGCAATATGACCGCTTCCTTGTTTAAGCATTGTTGGTAAAAATGGAACAATAGTATTTTGTACCCCAATAACATTTACATTTATTACTTCATTCATCATTGTTGGATTGCCTTTATGTAGCGCATCTAGTTCTCCAAGACCTGCATTTGCAATTACTAAGTCAATTCTATTTATTTTTGACAGAAAATCATCTATTGATTCTTTTGTTGAATGTTGATCAGTGACATCAACAGAATAGGTTGTAACTCTAGCACCCATTTCTCTGCATTTTTCAGCAGTGTGATCTAGTTTTTCTTTTCTTCTTGCGCATAATGCCAGATGGACCCCATCTTTTGCGTATTCATATGCAACATATTCTCCAATACCGCTACTTGCACCTGTGATAAAAATATTCATCGCCACTATTCTACAAATTTATCGGTCATAATTCCATTAAAACTAATTATATTCATTTAAATATGGCCAAAAATAGAATAAATGGATTAGCGCAGTCAATTCTTGAGAGCGAATCAAAGCAACTAAGAAAAGTAGCAAAACAGGTTGATAAAGATATCATTAAAGCTTCTAATCTTATTGCAAAGCACGACGGAAAAGTGGTGGTTTGTGGATTAGGAAAATCAGGACTTATTGCTCAGAAGATTGTTGCAACTTTATGTAGTACTGGGACTACAAGTGTTTTTATGCATGCTTCAGATGCCTTACATGGAGATTTAGGAATTTATAATCCCGGAGATCCAACTATATTGATTTCAAAAAGCGGTAATACAGAAGAATTAATTCGTCTGATTCCAATATTAAGAGAATTTGATTCACCACTTATTGGTATTGTTAGCAATATGGATTCATTTATTGCAAAAAATGTTGATATTGTTTTAAACGGGACAATTGATAAGGAAGTAGATCCACTAGGAATTGTTCCTACTGCTAGTTCATTAGTAGCGATGGCTATTGGTGATGCACTTGCATCTGTTTTAATGGTAAAAAGAGGGTTTAAAGAAAAAGATTTTGCCAAATATCATCCAGGCGGTCAATTAGGAAAACAACTAGGACTAACGGTGAATGATGTTATGCATCCAATAAAAGAAGTTGCAGTCTTAAAAGAAAATAGTTCTTTATCAAATGTAGCAACTCTTATGACAAAAAAACCTTTAGGTGCTGCATTATTGTTAGGAAAAAATAAAACTCTGGAAGGAATTATTACTGAAGGAGATATTCGTAAAGCAATTGCATCTAATAAGAAAAATGGCGATTCAATTAATCCTTTTATTAATAGAAGCCCTGTGAAAGTATCATCTTCAATGACGATTCATGATGCAATGAAATTAATGGAAGATAGACAGTCACAAATTTCTGTTTTACCGGTAGTAGATAATAAAAAATGTGTAGGACTATTAAGATTACACGATTTATATCAAACTAAATTACTTTAAGATTTCAAATTCTTCAGCACCTTCAATTGTAGTTACAAAATCAGGCCCTGCAATTTGTCCAGCAGTGTAAAATCCAGGTTCCACATCATTTTTGCTGATATAATTAGCAAGAGCAATTGGTCCTCTCCCACTGAAGATATAAGAATCGCATGTTTTTAACTTTACAACAACTTTATCTCCATTTGAGTTATTAGCTTGACCGAATATATACATACTGCTTTTTAATCTAGCTTCATATGATGGGTTTCTAAATTTCTTTTTAATCTTTTCTATTTGAGCATTTCTTAAAAAGGGGAGTCTTAAGAGTATTTTATATTTCAGTGAATCATATTTTAACGCCTTTTTTAGTTGAGTATCAGAGAGCGGAGTATAAAACTCAATATTTGGTACTTGAGTAGAATAATATCCACTATAAATATCTGCCCATGTCCAAATTCCAACTTGTATTGGCTTACCATCACCAAAATCAATATTATGTTTGTTATATAAGGGGGAGACCCTCTTAATTTTACCATTTTTACGAATTAAACATCCTTTATGCATACGATACATGCCTGTGATTGCAGATCCTGAGCTAAAAGTTCCTCTTCCACTTATTTTAAATGCTAGTTTAATTTTATTAGCATCTGGTAATAAAGATTTAAGCTTCAGTGCAACAGAATCAGTTGGGAGTGTATCAAAAGCAGTTGCTGGTGAAACAATTATTCCTGCTTTCCTAAATTTATCCTTCATTAAGTAAGCCTTCTCAATAACAGTCATTTCTCCAGTAATATCCAAATAATGTGTTTTTGTTTTAAGACAAGCATTAATTATTTTTTTGAAGGTAAATCTAAATGGCCCTGCAAAGTTTAAAACCAAATCTATATCTTTAATATTTTTACATATAGCATCATTGGACTCTAGATCAAATATGCGGTAATCAAATCCATTTTTTTCTGCGAGGGGTTTAATAGACTCTTGTGAGCGACCAGCTAATATAAGATTAATGCCTTGTTCTTTAGCGTATTCGATTGCAAAAGCTGCAGTATGCCCATTTGCGCCATAAAGTAGAAATTTCATTTATTGACTTTCTATCTGACAAGAACCATTTTCATGGTTTTATTATAATCGCTTTGGCCATCAACTTTTGTACGTAATTGATAGAAATAAACTCCACTACTTACATTTTCACCATCATCATTTTTCCCATCCCAAATGACAGTATGTGTACCAACAGATTTATCTCCTTCGTCAATCGTTCTGACTAGCTTACCAATAGTGTTATAAATATATATTTCTACAGGAACTATATTAACCATCAATGATGGAACATCATATTTGATAGTAGTCTGACTATTAAAAGGATTTGGATAATTCTGATAAAGCTTAAATGCATCAGGATTTCCTAGTTGCATCATACCATTGCCAGCCAATCCATCTTTTGAGAATAGTTGGTAATTCATTTGTAGCGTAGCTGCTGGTGTATTCCCATCTATATAGATATACAATTCTTTTTGATCTTGAGATAATCTTCCAAATTCCACTTCATACAATTGATTAATACTATCTTCATTTTGTAGAAGAATTATACCTTCATTTGTATTATTAAGAGAAAATTGATATACATTCTCATTATTTGCTATCTCAAATCTTCCTGCTGTAATATTGTCTGGTAGTGTAATCTTAATTTGATTTCCAGATAATTCGGCAGGGAAGTCAATAGGATTTAATTCAATCTCTTCTTGTGGCTCTAAAGTTCTACCTTGAGCTTTTGTCCACTGCCAGTTTCTAGTAAATGCACTAATATCATAAATATCAGCACTGCCATCTAATGTTGGTGTAAGATAAGGGCTAGTGCCTGTAGCTGGACCAATATCAACGCTTGGCCATGCATTTACAAGTGAATTTAAATCTTCAACATCTACATCCCAGTCATTATCATAATCACCTAGCATAGATGTATAGGTTGTAAATCCACTAATAATAGCATCTGAGTTATTACCACTTTCATCAAATGCGGCAACTTTGAGATAGTATTTTGTATAATCATCAAGAGTTAAATTGGTCAATGTTAAATTGGTTAAACCAACATTTTGATAGTGTACAACATCTGCGTTAAGATCTTGATCAGTTGTTCCAATACCCATGTAATAGTATGCTATTCCAACATTATCTGACCAACCATCAAC
>CAZSGU010000042.1:0-3805 GCA_964606555.1 uncultured bacterium
CATGCTAAATCTCCATTGATTCCAGCATTGACATATATTTTTGAAGAATCTTGTTTTCTTAATGCTCCTACCCAATTATATCCTATATGTCCATGTGTAATGCTATCTCCACAACAAAGAACAATTGGACGATTATCACTAGAATCCCTCACAAAAGAATCAGCAGACATTTTAGGTAATGTCCATGCATGTTTTATAATAGGAAATCTCCATGCATTCATGAGAATATATCTTAACATATTGATTTATTTTACAATACTAAGTAATTCTATTTCAAAGATAAGAACTGAGGCAGGTGGAATAACAAATGTTCCCATCTCTTGACCAGGAACTCCAGATTCTCCATATGCTAAGTCATACGGAATATAAACTTCCCACTTAGAACCAACAGGCATAATCTGTAGTATTTCTGTCCATCCTGGTATCACTCCTCCTACTGGAAATGTAGCAGGAGTACCACGATCATAGCTACTATCAAATTTATGCCCATCAATTAAAGATCCCGTATAATGAACAGTCACTTCATCATTATAATCTGGCACTTCTCCCGTACCAGTTACAATTTTCTTAAATTGGAGATTGCTTCTTCTTACTAGAACATCTTCTTTTGTTTTATTCTCCTCAAGAAATTCTTGACCTTTTATTTTATTTTCTCTAGATAATTTTTGAAATTCTTCGCTTGTTTTTTGCATTTCTTCCCTTTCAAGACCAGCCATTTCAACATTAAACTTCATTAAGATAGCTTGTCTTTCAGCAACATTGAGTAAAGGTTCTTCATTGTTAAAAAAATCATCTAATCCTTTCTTGATTAGTTCTTTATCTATATCTGCATATGATGGTAGATTTTTTCCAATATTAATTCCCATAGAATAACTAAGAGAATCTTTAAATGTATCTAATGTAACATCATTAGGATTAGATTGATTATCAGTACTATTCTGATTACATGCTATTACAAAAATAATTATTGGTAATAATTTTTTAATCTCCATCTTTATATTCCCTATATAGTTTAAAGTGCACTATACCATTGTATAGTATATGCAAGTGCTACACTAATCATCAACCCTAACATTAATCGGAGAAAATCTTTATATAACATCGGGAAAATAGCTTTTTTGTGTCTACTAGTATATGTTAGTTCTCCATAACCAATAGCCATCCAAATTCCAAGTTCCCGACCTGCTAACATTCCCATAAAGACAAATGTAGTACTCATTGGTATATTATTGACTTCTTTGAAATAATACAAAACAAAACAATAAACGAGATCAATAAACGTCGCTGATCGAACATATCTTGTATTGGTTTTTGATAAAACAATTTCTTGTATTTTCCCACCTTTTTCGTAAAACATGAATCCCAAACCGATAAGCATTGCACCAACAACAAAGAACTTAAAATCAATACCACCCATATTACTATATCTTGGTAAAAATACCATAATATTTGCCATATCATGTTTCAACCACGTTGCCCATAACCAACCAGTGGTCAACCATTGAGCAATTCTCCAATGATTATTATATTTATTGTCCCCTTTCTCTCCTTCATATAAAATATACTTGCTGATTAACCACCAAGACCCCCAAGCAAAAACAAAGGATACCGCATAACCTAGAAAACTCTTTAATAACATCTTTTCCATTACAATAGATGATGCAAAAACTGATAAGACTAGAAATGTAGTTGATACTGGTATTTTTAATCTTGTTAATACAATCAAGACTAATGGTGCGATTGCATGATACCATTGTATTTCTATATCTGGAAACTTATCTAACCTCCCAAAAGCTGGATCACCAGCACCAAAACCCTGAAGCATGGTGAATACAAAAATAGAACCCATGTATGCAAACATCCAATACCATTTAACATCATCACGATTGGATGCAATGTAAGTTCCTAATGTTTGGATACTATCATTAGCTGTAACAGCATAAACAGCAAAGAGAAAACCGAATAAAGACCATAATGTAAGAAAGTCCATTTATTTCTCTTGAGTAATATAGTAACTGATTTTTTTCATTTATTTAGTTAGCATTATGCTGCTCCGGAGGAGGGACTCGAACCCCCGACCTGGTGATTAACAGTCACTCGCTCTACCAACTGAGCTACTCCGGAATTGAGATGGAATTTCTCACGATATTACATAAAGAATCAAGTAATAATTATCAAACTTCAAGTTCAACAATTAAATCTTCAGATAAATTAAATTGTGCGTGATCTGAAACATCCTTAGAGATAATAACTTTATTGTTATCTGATACCGATCCAAGACGAGCATGGGTAGACTTTAACCCTCCTAAATACCATCTATGATCACTAATATAAATTAAGTCTCCTTTGTTTCCTTTGATCTTATCCATATAGTTCTTTGGTAATGATACTTCATTGTTGTCTTTTTGTGTTACTTCGACTTCAGATCCAGCAAATTGAATAGTTAGGCCTGCATTTTTATTGACATCAGATCCTTTAAAATATTGTGGGCCATCCTTAATCGTCCAAATGGTCAATCCTTTAATACGATCATAATCTTTTGGAGGTTTTGTACACAAGGTTACAATAATACCAATAGATACACATGCAACTACATTATATAATGCTCTAATATAAGACCAAGGTTTTGCCTCAACAAATTCGATACCATGAGAAAATGGTTGTACAAATGTCTTTGGATATTCAATACCTAACATAATGAAGATTGCTCCCAGAACAAATGTTAAAACAGCAGCTCTAGAGGAAAATCTTTTCCAGAAGATTCCTAAGAATATTACTGTAACCATTGGAGGAGTAACAACACTATGGAATGCGCCATGTGCTTCATAAATCGTACCATATTTACTAAATAGAAAAGCAGCTTGTATCCCAATAAATGTTACTAACAAAGATGTAAACATCGAAACACGTAATCGAGTTTTTTCAGATGGATTCTTGCTCAATGGAGTATAAATATCATTCACAGCTACTGCCGCTGACGCATTGATTTGAGAATCAAGACTGGACATTAGTGCAGCAACTACTGCTGCTACTAAAAAAGCAAAAATTGCTTCAGATCCTGATACAATACCAGCTACTACCGTAAAAATTCCATTGGGATTAGTAGTTTCCGCAATCACCTCTGGAGAAGTATTTGTAATAGCTCTAGCAACCCAACCAGAATTTGACACTGCAACCGTACCAATGGGCAAGAATACTAAAACGTTCATCATAGTTGCTCGTCTAGCATGGACAACAGAGCGCGCTGCTAGAAAACGCATAATAACAGCTTGATTCATAAAAGCAAATCCTACAGAACCTACCACACCATCTTGCCAAAAAATACCAGCAAAATTAAAATCAGGCGGAGAATTGAAATCAGCTAGAGGCAATTTGTTTGTTATAGAGAGATTATTCCAAAATGAATCAAATCCTCCTAAATAAACAATACCTAATCCAAAAATAAGAAGGCCAGCAAACAATAAAATAACTCCTTGGAGAAAATCAGTAAAGATAATAGCTGTTTGTCCGCCTAGAGAAACATAAATACCAGAAATAACAGCTACAACAATGATAATGGTGTTAATTTCCCATCCTAAAATAGGTTGCAGTAACGATCCAAGAGCAAGTAAGCCAATACCAATATATCCCACCAAATATAATAACATAGTAAAGGTAGATAAATTTCTGACTGTACTATTAAAACGACGTTGAAAATATTCAGGAATGGAATTAACCTGCATATAATAGATAATTGGAATCCATCCAAACAATAATAATGGCATAAAAAACCAATCATTCATATAGGTCATTGTGGATGAGAATC
>CAZSGU010000043.1:0-3505 GCA_964606555.1 uncultured bacterium
GCTTTAATTCGCAATCCGTTAACGACTACTGCGGGGATACCAACAAGTGCTGTATTTGGATTTGCAAATCAAGTATTTCAATTATTGGAAGAAGAAAATCCAGATTACATTGTTGCTGCATTTGATTCAAAAGGAAAAAACTTTCGCCACGAATTATATACAGACTATAAAGCCAATCGATCTGCGATGCCAGATGAGATTCAAACCCAACTTCCATACTTATGGGAACTCTTGGATGGGATGAATATTCCAGTGCTACGAATCGAAGGAGTGGAAGCAGATGATATTATTGGAACAGTTGCCAAAATGTGTGAAAAAGATGATTTGCAATGTAATATCGTAAGCGGAGATAAGGATTTTATGCAATTAATTAATGATAAAACTTTGCTATATGCTCCGCAAGCTAGAAGAAGAGAAAAAGAAGTTTTTAATGCACAAAAAGTATCAGAAAAATGGGGAGTTGGTCCAGAACATATTATTGATCTACTTGGGTTAATGGGTGACAGCTCTGACAATGTTCCTGGAGTAGAAGGCGTTGGTCCTGTTACTGCAAAAAAACTGATTCAGAAATTTGGTTCAATGGAAAAGATTTATGAGAATATTGATCAGATTGAAAATGAAAAGATGAGAGAAAAATTATTAAATAATAAAGACAATGCATTTCTTAGTAAACAACTTGTTACCATCTTAACAGATGTAACAGTGGATGCCTCTCTTTCTGATTTTGAAAAGAAAGAAGCAAACAACAAAAAACTAGAATCAATCTTTAAGGAACTTGAGTTTACTGGCCTACTTAAAAAGATAGGTTCTGATACCAGTATTTCTCCTGAAACAGTACAAAGAAAAAAAGAATATGATTTAATAACCAGTTTAGATCGTCTCCAATCTTTTGCAGATTCTATTAAAGAAGGAGAATGGTTTTCTGTTGATTTGGAAACCACTTCAGTCAATCCGATGATAGCAGAGATTGTAGGATTTAGTTTTTCTGTGAAGAAAGATACTGGAGTATATGTTCCTATTCACTTTAAAGACAAGGTTGACAATCTATTTGGAGACAATGATTTAGAAATAGCTATCAATATTCTAAAACCTGTACTAGAAAATGAAAAAATACCAAAAACAGGACAAAATATTAAGTATGATGCACTGATTATGAAGCGATTTGGAATTGATTTACAAGGAATTGAGTTTGATACTATGATTGCTGCTCATTTAATCAATCCTAATGCACGTTCGTATAAGCTGGACAACTTATCCTTATCCCATTTGAATTATAAAATGGTCCCAATCCAAGATTTAATTGGTTCGGGACGTAACCAAATTACCATGGATCAAGTAGAGCTTGCCGATATTACTTTTTATGCCGCTGAAGATGCAGATGTTGTAATCGAATTAACCGATATTTTCTTAAAAGAATTAAAAAAACAAGATTTATACTCTTACTTTAAAGAGATTGAAATTGATTTGCTTCCTGTGCTAATTGATATGCAGTTTCACGGTATATTTGTAGATCGTAATTATCTTTTATCTCGTTCTAAAGAAATTGGTATCAAACTTGATGCGCTGGAAAAGAGTATTGTTAAGCTTGCTGGAAAAGAGTTTAATCTAAATTCGTCTCAGCAACTTGCAGAGATACTTTTTGATCAATTAAACCTTCCTATGATTAAAAAACGATCAACCGCTGAAGCAATACTAACCAAATTAAAAGAATACCATGAATTACCAAGTTTGATTTTAGGGTATAGAAAATTATTTAAATTAAAAAACACGTATCTAGATCCTATCCCAAATAATATTAACGAGATTACCAATCGTGTGCATTCTTCTTTTAATCAAACCATGACAGCAACGGGTCGCTTATCAACCAGTACTCCTAATTTCCAAAATATTCCTATTCGTACCGAAGATGGAAAAGAAGTACGCAAAGCCATTAAAGCTCAGTCTGATGATTATCAAATTCTGTCTGCAGATTATTCCCAAATAGAATTAAGGGTCATGGCACACTTGAGCAAAGATGAGGCACTTACAAAAGCACTCAATGATGGGGAAGATATTCATACTTTTACTGCAAAGAATGTGTTTAATGTAAAAGAAGACCAAGATGTATTGCCTGAAATGAGACGTATTGCCAAAATCGTCAATTTTGGTATCATGTATGGTGCCGGCTCGTTTCGATTAAGCCAAGAATTAGGAATTCCATTTGCAGAATCAAAGAAAATCATTGATGTTTATTTTGAGAAGTACAAAGGAATCAAACAATACATGGAAAACACAAAATTATTGGTTAAAAAAGATAAATCAGTGCAAACATTGCTTGGTAGAAAGCGTGCAGTATGGGATTCAGACAGTCAAAACCAAGTGAGAAGGGATGCAGCAGAGAGAATGGCGATTAATATGCCAATTCAGGGAACCGCAGCAGAGATGATTAAGTTAGCAATGATTAGAATTGATAAAGATTTGAAGGAAAATAATTTAAAATCAAAATTAATTTTACAAATTCATGATGAACTACTTTTAGAAGTACATAATAATGAAATTGATTATGTTACGGAGATGGTAGTAAAACATATGAAAGATGCAATGGACTTGGATGTTCCAATTGAAATTGATTGTGGAGTTGGATCTTCATGGTATGAGGCACATTAATGAGCTATATCGGACCAAAAGTACATATTGATTTAGAACGATTGGCAAACAATTATCGTTTGCTAAAGAATGAGGTGGGAGATATTCCGATTATGGCTACTGTCAAAGCAAATGGATATGGCCATGGTGCAGTCCAAGTTGCAAAAACATTAGAAAAAGAAGGAATACAGCATTTTGCTGTTTTTACCATTGAAGAAGGTATTGAATTACGTGATGCTGGCATTACTGCTGACATTCTTGTGTATTCTAGATTAAACCCTCATACGCTTTCGGAAGCTGAAACCCATAATCTACTCTTAAATGTATCTTCTTTTGATGATTTGGAAGCTTTAAAGGCTCATCAGGGCAATCATAAGCTACGAGTACATCTTAAAGTAGATACTGGAATGACACGATTGGGTATTCCGCTAGAACAAGCAGAAGAATTCTTACAACAAGCACATCAAATTGATACCATTGAGATTGAAGGATTGTATTCACACTTTGCAACTGCTGATGAAGGGGATTTATCATATGCAAATGATCAACTCAATAAGTTTAATGATGTCTTAGCGATTGCAGAAAAATTAGGAATGAACCCTACCTTTATTCATTGTAGTAATAGTGGGGCCATGTTAAACCTTCCAGAATCTCGATTTAATATGATAAGAGTAGGAATGTTATTATATGGAGCCTTTCCATCCGATGAAGTGCCACAAGATTTGTCCATTAAACCGGTGATGACCTTTACCGCGCCTGTGGTAGAAGTAAGAGAGGTTAAAGCAGGAACCCATATTAGCTATGGAGGGGTATATACCACCAAAGAAGATACAAGAATTGCAGTAGTGCAAGCAGGATTTGCAGATGGAGTACCACGTCC
>CAZSGU010000044.1:0-3092 GCA_964606555.1 uncultured bacterium
CCAGGCAATATATACATTTTATATGAAATGCCATCTATTTCTGTTATTCTATCTTCAAGTGCTACACCAAAAACAAAAATATATAATAGCGTTGTTACAATACCAGGAATAATTGTTTGTTTCCAGACTGTAAAAAAACGTAAGATTTCTCTTGATGAAAGAGTATAGAATCCAACCCAATTTCTAATCATTAAGAGTTCTCCCTGTTAATTCTAAAAATACATCTTCTAATTTTGATTTGTCGACTGATGATTTCAAATTTGACACTGTATCTTCAGCTATAAGCTTACCATTGTTAAGGATACCAACCTTTTCACACAATAATTCTGCTTCATCAATATAGTGTGTAGTTAGTAGAATTGTTTTACCTTCCTTATGTAATTGTTGTAAAAAATTCCAAAGATCATGTCTTAATGCTACATCTACTCCGGCGGTCGGTTCATCAAGAATTAAAATATCTGGATCGTGTGCTAACGCTCTCGCAATTTGTAGACGTCTTTTCATTCCTCCGGATAATTGACGCATTTTTTTGTCTTTATGATTATATAAACCAACTTTATTTAAAATAAAATCAATACGTTCTTTTGCATCCTTTCTTTTAATGCCATAAAATCCTGCTTGAAAATATAGAAGCTGTTCAACAGGAAAAAACCAATCATTGCTAATTTCTTGTGGAGAAATTCCAATTTTAGATCTTGCATAACGAAAATCAGACACTATATCTCTATCAAAAACTTTAATATCGCCTTCTGTCGGTTTTACTAGGCTTGTAATTGCATTAATAGTGGTAGATTTTCCTGCACCATTTGGTCCAAGAAGACCATAGAATTCGCCTTTTCTTATTGATAAATTAATTCCTTGTACAGCATAAACGGTTTCATCATATTTTTTATGCAGATTGTTAATATGAATTGCTATTTCATTCATTTTGTGCTTTAATTTGATATATTTTACCAGAGAATTCAATTATATAGAGTTCATTATTAACATCTTGACTAAATGATGAAATCATATATTTCTTAGATCCAAGTAAAGGCTCAGTAATATCTTGTACTTTATCAGTTAATGGATTTAAAGCCCAAATTTTACCAGTGCAAAAATCAGAAAAAAGATATAGTCCATATAAGCTTTCGATTTTATTCCCTCTATAAATATATCCTCCTGTAACTGAGCAACCAGATACATTATTTTGTTTTATACCCATTAAGCTAAATGCATATGTTGCATCGCTTGGATATTCAAATATCGGTTTTACAAATCCTTCTTTATTACATCCAGGATCAGGATAACAATGATTTCCTTCCATTATATTCCATCCAAAGTTTGCTCCACTTTTTCCAAATTCTAAATAATTAATTTCTTCCCAAAGATATTGTCCGACATCTCCCATATAAATATCTCCATTTTTGCTATCAAAAGAAAACCTCCATACATTACGTAAACCATACGCCCATATTTCATCTTTGATATCTTTATTGTCAACAAAAGGATTGTCAGTAGGTACTGAATATGTTCCATTGGTATTTGGATTAATACGTAAAATTGATCCAAAAAAATTATTCAAATTTTGTGCATTCTCATATGGATCTCCAGAAGATCCTCCATCTCCAAATGATATGTATAAATAATTATCTATTGGGTGAAACTCTAAATGTCCCCCATTATGGTTATTAAAAGGTTGCTCAAAGTGTAATAGTTTTTTTTCAGACTCTATATCTACTATTCCTTGTTTTTTTAAGAATTGAAAGCGTGATATTACTGAATAATTTTCAGTATCAATATATGATACGTAGAAGAAACCATTAGATTCAAAATCTGGGTCAAATGCCATCCCCAATAATCCACGCTCATCAGGAGTAATACCGAGATTAATTTTTTTACTTAAATCAAGAAATAATACTTTTGTACCAGAATTTTCAATTGAATAGATTATACCTGTTTGTTCAACAGCATACATTTTATTTGTTTTAGGCTCAAAAGCAGCAAAAACAGGTCGACTTAAACCATCAACAATTGTGTCAGTTGTTATATCATCAATTTCTTGCGCTATAATAACAGATACTAGAAAAGATAAACAATATTTAAGATTCTTTTTCATTTAACAAAGCTTCCAATTCATTTTCATTGATAATTTTTATATTATTTTTTCTCGCTTTTTCTAATTTAGATCCAGCATTATCTCCTACAATAAGAAAATTAGTTTTTGATGAAATGCTATTGGTTACTTTTGCCCCTTTTTGTTCTAATAATTCTTTTATTTGTAAACGTGAATAATCCCTAAAACTTCCAGTAATAACAAAAATATCGCCAGAAAATTTAGATGAAACATTAAAAATAGTTTTATTTATTTTCACCCCCTTTTCAATGCAGTTTTTTATAATCATTATGTTGTTTTCTTCTTCAAAAAAATTAGTAATTGATTCCGCTACGACAGTTCCAATACCATCAATATTTTCTAGTTCTTCAAAAGACATTTTTGATAAATTCTCTATAGAAGATTGACAATGAAAATCTAATATTTTTGATACATGTTGTCCTACATGTGGAATTCCAAGAGCAAAAATAAACCTTGGGAATGAGGTTTGCTTTGAATTTTCAATAGACTTTATCAAATTTGTTGCTGACTTTTCTTGAAATCTGTCTAATGATACTAAATCAGAGTAATTAATAGTAAATAAATCATCGATATTCCTGATTAATCCTTCATTCATCAATTGATCAACAATTTGGGGACCAAGACCATCAATATTTATTGCATTCTTTGAACAAAAATGTTCTAGTGCGCTCTTAATTTTTGCTTCGCAAGCAACATTAATACACTTATAAGCAACCTGATCCTTTGTTTTTTCAATTAAAGAATTACAAGAAGGACATCTAAAATCAGAGATAGTAAATTTTTTGGTATTATTTGGTCTTTTTTCTTTAAAAACGCTTGATACTTTAGGAATAACATCTCCAGATCTCTCAATAATAATAAAATCATTAATACGGATATCTTTTTTATCAATTTCGTCTTGGTTATGTAAAGTAGCACTTGTAATGACTGCACCTGATATTTCTACGGGGGCAACTTTTGCTACTGGAGTAATAAC
>CAZSGU010000045.1:0-2927 GCA_964606555.1 uncultured bacterium
ACCCAAACAATTAGAGATTCTTTTTCATATAACATAATCCATGATGGGATAGATGCGATAATAACTCCATTCCAGACCATCCATTCAGCAAAATAATTTGGATGACGACTATATTTCCACAATCCAACATTACACACTTGATTTTTCTGTCCTAATTTTTTCATTTCTCTTAAAAAAGACAGTTTTTGCATATCTGCAACTGATTCCATTATAAAAGCACTGAACCATATCGCAATTCCAATGATTTCAAGTATTACAACTTGTAAACCCAATTCTTTAGGGTTACTTGTATTAGTTGCAATGATAAAAGCTGGCATTGCGAAGAAAGAAGCGTTAGCTAACCCTTGTAAAATTGCTTCAATCTGCATTGCTAGAGCAGTATTAGTTTTCCCTGCTCTTTTCCAACGTCGTTTTTGGTATTCATAACGAGGAAATTCTTTATTGAACATTCCTAGGCTCCACATTTTTAATGAACCCAATCCCATACGACTACCAATAAGGATATAAATGATGCTAATAGCCATAATGCGAAGACTATCACCTTCGGCATAACACCAAGTGATGATACCAATAAGAGCTACTCCCCATGGCCAACCGATATCAACATATGACATACGTCCAGTACGCCATGTTGGTAAGCAAACTACCAGTAAAAATAATAACAGTTGTGATAGACCATTGATCAGACTAATTGAAGCAAATGTTTCTGTACATAATAATAAACCCCAAACTAGAAGAAATGGGAGTAAAGGAAATAAATATTTCATTAATTATAAGCCAAATCCACCACCATGACACATTAAAATCTGTCCTGTGACATAGTTAGATTCAGGAATACAAAACATATAAATAGCACCCGCAGCTTCTTGAGGCGTGCCTGGTCTTCCAAGTGGAATCATTGTTTTTGCATATTGAAATACTGCTGAATTGACTCCTACCTTAATTTTATTGCCTTCAATATCAATAGTGGACTCTTCTTTTTCGGCATCTGCATCGGTTAATCGTGTTTTAATCAATCCAAAACCTACCGCATTGACATTAACGTTATAACGACCCCATTCTTTCGCCATGGTTTTTGCCATTCCTACTACGCCTGCCTTTGCCGTAGAGTAGTTTATCTGCCCAGCATTACCATTCATGCCTGATGTAGATGAAATATTAACAACTTTTCTATAATTAGTGATTCCTTTTTCTTTGTCTTCAAGGAATAGTCTTTTAATATGAGGTTGAGCTGCACGAAGAATACGAAATGGTGCTGTTATATGACAATCAAGGATTGCTTGCCACTGTTTATCATCCATTTTTTGGATGACATTATCCCAAGTATATCCTGCGTTATTAACAATAATGTCTAATCCGCCAAAAGTATCTAAAGCTGTATTAATAAACCGTTCAGGAAATTCATCATCCGTTACGCTTCCATTGCATGCAACTGCTTTACTGCCCATTGCTGTAATATCTTCTACGGTTTGATTTGCTGGATCTGCATCAAGATCATTAACCACAATATGCGCTCCATCTTTAGCTAACATTAATGCAAGTTCACGACCAATTCCACGGCCTGAACCAGTGATTAATGCAACTTTGCCTTCTAATTTTTTCCCCATGTTAAAATCCCAACGATCTACCAATGATTTCTTTCATAATTTCATTGGTACCACCATAAATAGTTTGTACACGAGAATCAAGATAAGCTCTAGCAATCGGATATTCAAGAATGTATCCATAGCCACCATGTAGTTGCAAACACTGGTCTACAACTCGATGCTCTACATCGGTCAACCACCATTTTGCCATTGCAGCTTTTTCAGGAGTGAGTCTTTTTTCATTTAATTCCACTACACATTGATCATAAAAGGTACGACCAATTTCAGATTCAGTTGTCATTTCTGCTAATTTGAACTTTGAATTTTGAAAACTTCCAATTTTTCGACCAAAGGCCTTACGTTCATGACAATATTCAATGGTATATTCTAATACTGCTTCTATGACTGCAATTGATGCAGCTGCAATTGATAAACGTTCTTTTGGAAGACTTTCCATCATGTAATAGAATCCTTTTCCTTCCTCACCTAAAAGATTGTCTTTCGGTACCTTGACATCTTTAAAGAAAAGTTCAGCTGTATCCTGTGCTTTCTGACCAATTTTTTCTAATTTTTTTCCGCGTGTAAATCCTTCCATACCACGTTCGAGAACCAATAAACTAATTCCTTTCGCGTGTTCTTTAGAATCAGTTTTTACTGCAGTGACTACCAAATCGCTTAATAAACCATTGGTAATAAATGTTTTGCTTCCATTAACAAGATAATGATCTCCCATATCTTTTGCGTGGGTTTTGATTGCCGCTAAATCACTTCCACCACCTGGTTCAGTCATTGCTAATGCTCCAATGGCTTCTCCACTACATATCTTTGGAAACCAACGTTTTTTTTGTTCTTCATTGCCATGACGTAAAATGTATGGTACTACTAGATCATTTTGTACAGAATGTGCAAATCCAGAGGATCCAGATTTGACTCCTTCTTCAATAAGGATAGTATTATATCGATAGTCATCAATACCCATTCCACCATATTCTTCAGGAACATCAATGCCAAAAAAATTATTTTCTCCCGCTTTTAACCATACTTCACGTGATACCTGTCCATCTTTTTCCCATTGTTCGTTATTTGGTGTTACTTCACGTGCAAAAAATGTACGAACTGCATCTTGAAAAATTAATTGTTCCTCTGTTAAATTCTCTTTTTTCATTATTTTTTCCCTTATTGTTTCAGTAAGATAGTCTACAAATTTTTTTTTAATTATTCCTTGAGAACTTTTTTGGCTTAATTTGTACTAATTATGAATAAAACAGTATTATTTTTGTTTTCAGCAACAGGATTGCTCGTAGTAAACAACTTGTTTCTTTATTGGCAGTTCTTTGAATT
>CAZSGU010000046.1:0-2638 GCA_964606555.1 uncultured bacterium
AAAACATCTTCATTAAAATATTTTATTTTTAATTTGTTCAATTGTGTGTCATCACAAAATATAAATGCGAGGGTTACATGTTCATAATTTTGAGTAGTTAAAATTTCTGAACATAAATGTTCAATAGATTTTGATTGATATGAAAAATCTTTCTGTAGATTATTAATCTTAAGATTTATCATCTTCTTTTTTAGGAGGATACTCTGGTCTGGAATGATATAATCCTGATAACACAGGTATTAAACCATGTTTTCCATCAACAGTCCCTTTAATCTTGCTTAAATCATCTAATGTTAATGGACAATTATCTAATTGACCATCCTGTAATAAATTTTTAATGGATTGATCAATCATTGCATCAAACTTTTCAACCGTTGGATTGGTAATCGAATTTGCCTGTGCTTCGATTGCTTCAGCAATCATTACAATGGCTGTTTCTTTTGTGGTAGGTTTTGGACCAGAATATCTAAATTTAGATTCATCCACATCATTATGATCTGAAGCTTGGTTTAATGCTTTTTGATAAAAATATTCTATTCGTTTTGTACCATGATGTGTTGCAATAAAATCTTTTACAATTGATGGTAATCCATACTCATCTGCAAGAACTAAACCATCACTAACATGCTGTTTTAATATTTTTGCACTCATATTCGGAGTAATAGAATCATGCTTGTTTTCTCCTTGTTGATTTTCAGCATAATACTCTGGTTTCTTTAGTTTGCCAATATCATGATAATATGCTCCTACACGGCATAATAAAGATCGAGCGCCCACTGCATTAGCAGACGACTCAGATAGTGTACCTACCTTGATACTGTGAGTATGTGTTCCGGGTGCTTCTTCAATCAATTTCTTTTGTAATGGCTGATCATAATCAAGTAACTCAATCAAACTGTAATCGGTTGTAATCCCAAAAGTGGATTCAAATAAAGGTACAAGACCAAAAGATAGGATTGGAGAAAGAAAACTTGTTAATGCAAAAAATCCAATTTCAGAGTAATTGTAATCAAGAAAATCAATTCCTTTAAATAACATCACAGAGAAAAATACAAATAAGGTAGAAAATACTAATAAAAACATGGTGGTAATAATTTGTCGACGTTTTCTTAGTCTTCTTACGCTATAAATAGATATAAAGACAATAAAAAATTGCATTATAGTAAAATCAAGGTTATTTCCAATTAATAAAGAAACTAATAAAATCAAAATGATGGAAACCAGCATTGAAACTGATGCATCGAGCAATACTGTGAGAAGCATTGATGCAATAACAATTGGTATAAAATAAACACTTGCTTGATAATTCATTACTGCCCAACCAGTTAACATAATTGCATACATTATAATACTGATTAAAAATAACATTTTATGCTCTTTGAAATAGGATCTACGATAGATATATAAAAAAGAAAAAAGTAAGAATAATAGTATCGACACAACAAAATATGCTCCTAGATATTCTCTTAACTTATCCGTTGCTTTTTCATATCCTAATCGGCGACTATATTCAAATTGCAAAGATTTTAATTTCAAAAGAACCGAATCTGTAATACGATTATTAGCATCAACAATTAATTCATTTGCAAGTACTGTACCCTGGAATCGAGATACTCGATCTAATTGATCTTTTTGATTTGTTTCAGTTAATTCTTTATCAAAGATAATATTGGGTTTTATAAATTCGTTAATTAATTCATATCCAAGCAATGATTCGATACTGGTTTCATCTTGATAGATTGCATTAATTTCTTCTTTATTTTTTTTCCAAGCTATTTCAATATCATTATAATTTTGTACTGGACCTATGACCAGTTCTCCTCCGTGAATAATGCTGATTTCATCACTAATAATATTGGATAATGGTTCATCGATTAATCCTTCAGCCCAACGATTTAAACAAATTTGTTTTATATTCGTTTTAAAAGAATCAAGATTGGTTGGCTCATCAATCAAATCCTCAGAGATACCTAATAATTGATTCCATTGCTGCTGATCAACTTGATATGAATAACGGCTTAAGAATTCATTATATAAAGCAGAATAGGTAGTACTATCTGCAATAAAATTATTTTGAAATGTTTCAAATTCAGGTTCATAACGATATTTATATAAAGAATCTTGGGAAGTAATATACTGGGAATATGAGGTTTGAACATCATTTAAATAAATAAAAAATGTATCAAGTGTCACTAGTTGTTTATCGACAGTTTCCTGATCTCTTTTAAAACTATATGATACTGATTTTTTTGCTTCTTCTAAATCATTATTTAATTTCTGTTCTGTCTTTAAAATTCCAAAATCAAACGGAGCAATAATAGGTTCACGAGCAATATCATCTAACTGATAAGAATATCGAATAGAAAATCCTGTTGGAAATATTATAGAAATCAATACTGATAGAACAAAAAACATCAAAATTGGAAATTGATTTTCTTGAAAGAATTTTTTTAATTGATCAAATTGTGTCATGTAATTACCAACGGATTGCAGCTGATGCCCATGTATAGCCAGCACCAAATGCAGTTAAAATAATAATATCCCCTTTGGTAAATTTTCCTTCCTCTAATGCTTCACACATTGCTATTGGAATAGTACCTGCAGTCGTATTACCATATTTGTGAATATTAACATACAT
>CAZSGU010000047.1:0-2549 GCA_964606555.1 uncultured bacterium
TGGTCCATATTTCTAATACTCTAGGCACCATTAACCCAATAAAAGAAATAATAGAAATGGCTAAGTCAGTTGGAGCTTTTACTTTAATCGATGGTGCACAAGCAGCAGCACATATGGATATTGATGTGCAATCACTTGATTGTGATTTTTATGTGTTTTCAGGTCATAAATTATATGGTCCAACCGGCATTGGTGTTCTTTATGGTAAAGAAGAGTCCTTAAATAGTCTTAGTCCTTATCAGTACGGTGGTGAGATGATTCTTAAAGTTACATTTGAAGAAACAACCTACAACGAGCTACCTCATAAATTTGAAGCCGGAACACCAAATATTGCAGGCGCTGTAGGACTTAGAAATGCCATAGATTATTTAAGCAAGATGAATCTTGATATGGCTGTGAATCATGAGATGGTAATCCACGATTATGCTCTCAATCAACTATTACTTATACCAAATATTGAAATTATTGGGATGGCAAATAATAAATCAGCAATTATTTCATTTATCATTAAGAACTTACATCCGCATGATGTTGGCACAATACTCAATCAAAAAGCAGTTGCTGTGAGAACAGGACATCATTGCACTATGCCCTTAATGGATCACTATCAGATTTCAGGAACCATTAGAGCGTCATTCAGTTTTTATAACACTTTAGAAGAAGTTGACGTAATGATTGAAGCTCTCGATATGGCAATTAATATGTTGAGTTAATCATGGATAATCTTTACCAAACAACAATATTAGAACATGGTCAACGACCTCATAACTTTGGAAAACCACAAACAGTTTCCATTTCACGAGAGGGCTTTAATCACTTATGTGGAGATAAAATCTCTGTTTATTCATCTAAGGATACATCCAATTTATATCTCATGTTTGAGAGCGTTAGTTGCGTTATATGTAAAGCTTCTGCTTCATTGATGACATTGACTATAAATAAATCATCAATAGATGAAGGAATATACATAATTAACGAAGTCATGGATGGCATTAAAAATGGCAACATTGATTTAGACGTATTCTCAGATGATATGTCTTGTCTAAACCAAATTATTAATTACCCCTCCAGGATCAATTGTGCTCTTCTTCCCTGGAAAACAGCTAAAGACCTAATAGAAGAACTAAAATATGACTAATTATATGGATAATGAAGAAGTGATGTCACTATCAAGGGATTGTGATGTTATATCGGTTCCCTATGGTGAAAAACAAACTCTAAAAAAAGGAACAGAAGTGCAATTAATGCAAGCAATGGGTGGGTCATATACGGTATATACCTCTGAAGGAATGTTTCGAATTAGTGGAACCAATGCTGATGCTATTGGTAAAGAACCAGAGCCACTTCCTTCAATACCTGAAAATATATCGGATAGTGACTTTGAAAGTAAAGTATGGGATCAAATGAAAACTGTTTATGATCCAGAAATTCCCATTAATGTGGTTGACCTTGGTTTAATTTATAACTGTGATATTAAAAAAGATGATAAAGATTACTATTGTGTGTCAGTCGATATGACACTAACAGCACCCGGTTGTGGTATGGCTGATGTTTTAGTCGAGGACATCAAAGAAAGAATTGCACTGTTACCTAAAATACAGACGGTTAATGTCGAGCTAGTGTTAGACCCACCTTGGAGTATGGAAATGATGTCAGAAGCTGCCAGACTTGAAGCTGGTCTTATCTAATTTATTTCAATTCACAAAAGCAGTTCATATAAATGCCTCTAGGATCATTATAAGAATTTAATTCATTCGTCCTATTGTTTAGAATATTAAGTACTTTTAGACTAGAGTTATTTATATCTATACCCATAATATTTATTATTCCAATAGCTATTTTAGCCAAAGGGATTCCAAGTATTTTCTCAAAGGGGCTTTCTCGATCAATGGTCTTAATACCAAAAGTGTCTTTTTCTAGTTCAGCTAGCTCTGCTGCTTTATCAATAGCTTCAGTAAGTGTACCTAATTGATCCACTAATCCTATTTCCAAGGCTTTCTGACCAATCCATACTTTTCCTCTGGCAATTTTATCAACCTCATCAATAGTCATATTTCTGTTTTCACCTACTTTAGTTATGAATTTTTTATAGACTAGATCAGTTCCACTTTGCATTAATTTTTTGTCTTTCTCTGTCAATGTCTTTGCCACTGACGTGGTTGTGTCAACTGTTGAATAGCCGTCCTCATGGATACCGATTTGGTCAAGAGCTCTTTCAAAAGTAGGGATAAAACCACCGACTCCTATTGACCCTGTAATTGTATGAGATTCTGCAAAAATCTGGTTAGCTGGAGCAGAAATATAGTATCCTCCTGAAGCTGCGACACCGCCCATAGAAGCTACGATTGGACGTCCAGATGATTTAAATTTTTCTAGCTCATCAGCAATAACTTCAGAGGCGTACGCACTTCCACCGCCACTATCAACTCTTAAAACTAAAGCTTTAATTGATTCATCCTCATATGCGTCTCTTATGAGTTTTATAAAATCATCTCCAGCAATACTTCCAGGTCCTGCTGATCCATCAACAATGCCGCCTGTTGCAATGA
>CAZSGU010000048.1:0-2383 GCA_964606555.1 uncultured bacterium
TTGCAAAACAAATTAATAAAAATAAGTTAAATGCAAATCTTCAAACGATATATAGCTTAGAACTTGGAGATATTTTTTCTGAAATGGGATTATTTGATAAGTCGTTTGAACATTATTTAGATGCAAGAAAATCCAATATTGATACCAAGGCTAATAAAAGAATAAATCAAAGATTAAATAAATTATTAAGAATGGATCTTAACGAAGAGAATTTATCATCTCTACAATTATTAGAGAATGATTTAACTAACTTAAATATACTAAAACTTGCACACTCCTTTTTGCTAGCTAGAAACCAATCAGAAAATTGGAAAAATGTATTTTCTTCAGTGGATGATTCTATGCTATCTAGAGAGTTTAGATCTTCTTATAACTATCTCAAAAAGAATGTGCCGTACGATAATTATTCTATAGCAAAAATTGGAGTAGTTTTGCCTCTAAGTGGAGATCATTCAGAATATGCACAAGCTTTTCTTTCTGGACTTCAAAGAGGCGGTGAATTATTAAAGAGCAAGAATAAAATTTCTTATGTTATTTATGATAATCAAGGAAATCAATTAAATACAATTAAAGCATTTAATGAACTTTATTTTTTTCATAAAGTAGATGCAATTATAGGTCCTACTAATAGTGAAAATTTAATATCAGGAGCAACAGCTTTATCAAAGTCTGGAATACCAATTTTTGCACCTGGATCAGTTGATGAAGATATTCATTCTATCAATAGCAATGTTCATTTATTGAATTCTTCTCTTGACTATAAGAATGAAATCTTAGCTAATCATATGATTAGCAATCTTCAGTTAGAAAAAATTGCAATTATTGCTCCTAAAACAGATGATGGAATCAAAGAAGTTGATTCATTTTTAGAACAAATGAATAGACTAAATAAAGAACCAGTATCAATTCAATGGTATGAAAACACTGAACCAGTAGATTTAAGAGGTCTCTTTACAGAATTAAGAGAAGTGGCATGGGAAATTCAACAGGCAGATGAATACAAAGAATTTCTGGGAGTAAACATCGATACTCTTGATGCAATGTTTAATTTTGATTCAGACGATGTCTATGATATGTTTGATTTTAACAATCAAGAAGAAGAGATTGATTCAACAAAAGTTATTCTGGATGTAATTGATGGTGTATTTTTGCCGTTATCTGGTGAAGGATTGACATATGTAGGTACACAAATTGCTCTTGCAAATTTGGAAACACAGTTTTTCGGTAACGAGCTATGGTTAGACTTAGATTTTATTAATCAAGAGAATATCTCCTCACATATTATTGGAATGTATTTCGTCAGTAGTTTTTTGCCTAATTATAGAGTTGGTAATCAATTTGATTATAATCCAGAATTGAATAATGCTTTCCATTATGGTCTTGATTTATCTCGCTTCATTAATTCTACAATAGAAAGTGATAAAAGTTTTAATATGTCCAATCAAAATTCAAATAGATATTCTTCTACTAGAAAGTTTGATTTTAGTTCTGGTACAGTAAATACAGACATTAACTTATTTAAATATTCAAACAGACGATTAATTAAGACTAAAATTATCAATAATCCAACTAATTCACATGTTGATTGATTATTCTGAGAAAATAAATATAAAGAATTTAAATATTTTATTTTCACTCTCCGATTTTGCTCAATCTTTAGATGATATTTCTGTTGTAAGAATGAACCAAACCCATTCTAATCAATCAATTTTTTTAAACCAGTTTTCTAAACAATATGAATATTCAGATGGCATATTTAGTTCAAATAATAAATTAATTTTAGAAGTAAGCGTTGCAGATTGTATGCCGATCTTCTTTGTGGATAAAAATAAAAACTTTTTTGGAGTTGTGCATGCAGGCTGGAAAGGTTTAGCCGAAGGTATTATTGAGAATAGTATTGAATTGTTAATAAATGAAGATTTCAAACTAGATAATGTAAAGATTGTAATTGGTCCATCAATAAGGCAGGATAATTTTGAAGTAAAGAATGATGTTGCAGACCTTTTTGATGATAGATTTTCAACATTAAAAGATGAGAAGATTTTTTTAAGTTTACAAAAGATTGCAATTAGTAAATTAAATGCTTATAACATTTATGATATAATAGACGTAAAAGAGTGTACTTATAATACTCCTGCTTACTATTCATATAGGCGAAATAAAACAGAGAAAAGAATGAAAGGAAGAATTTATTGGGATGAATGAATTAATGAATTATCTAATTTTAGGATTTATACAAGGAGTAACAGAATTTTTTCCTATAAGTAGCTCTGGCCATCTAGTTTTATTTGAGGATTTTTTAGGAGTTAATAATGCAGGAGCATCTGCAGAAATTATTGCACATTTTGGCACCTTATTTAGTATTATTCTTTTTTATAGAGCT
>CAZSGU010000049.1:0-2225 GCA_964606555.1 uncultured bacterium
GTGAAGGATTAGATTTACCTCCAAAAACTATTGAAAGAACTAAAAATCTTTGTGCATTAGGTGTTTTATTTTGGATGTATGATCGTCCACTTGAACCTACTATTGAATGGTTAAAGAAAAAATTTAAATCTAAGCCTCAAATTATTGATGCAAATACGAAAGCGCTTCATGCAGGATACAATTATGGTGAAACAGCAGAGATTACAACCCGTTATATTGTAGAAAAAGCTAACTTACCTGCTGGGAAATATAGAAATATGAATGGAACATTAGCTTCTTGTTTAGGAATTCTTACTGCATCAGAGAAGAGTAAACTGAATATTACTTTTGCTGGATATCCAATTACTCCAGCTAGTAATTTATTGCATACTTTATCCAATTGGAAAAATTTTGGTGTTAAGACTTTTCAAGCTGAAGATGAAATTGCTAGTGTTGGTATTGCGCTTGGTGCTTCATTTGGAGGATCTCTTGGTATTACTGCTTCATCTGGACCTGGAATTTCATTAAAAACAGAATTTATGGGTTTAGCGGTTATTACAGAACTTCCACTAGTTGTCATTAATGTCCAAAGAGGAGGACCTAGTACTGGTCTTCCAACAAAAACCGAACAATCTGATTTATTGCAAGCTCTTTATGGGCGTAATGGAGATGCTCCATTGCCGGTAATAGCACCTAGAACACCAGGAGATTGTTACTTTGCTACATATGAAGCATGCCGAATTGCTGTAAAGTATATGACTCCTGTTGTTGTCTTATCTGATGGATATCTTGCAAATGGATCAGAACCATGGTTGATTCCAAATCCTGATGATTTGAACGAATTCACTGTCAATTTTGAAAAAGAAAATAATTCTGATGAAAAATTTTTACCTTATAAACGTGATGATAAAACATTATCTAGGCCTTGGGCTATTCCTGGGACAAAAGGACTAGAACATCGTATTGGTGGAATTGAAACAGAACATATTACAGGGAATGTAGCATATACTCCTGATAATCACCAAAAAATGACAGACATACGACATCAAAAAATTAAAAATATTACCAATGAAATTTCCCCTACTTCCGTATATGGGAAGAAAAAAGGAGATTTACTCATTCTTAGTTGGGGAAGTCCTCATGGTGCTTGCAGAGCTGCAACAGAAGATCTTTTGAGTGAAAAATATCAAGTAGGACATGTTTCAGTTCAGTGGATTAATCCATTACCGTCAGATTTGAAAGAGATTTTAGGTCAATATAAAAAAGTTTTAATTCCAGAAATAAACGCAGGACAATTTATAAAGATAATTCGTGGTGAATTTCTAGTTGATGCTATTGGATTAAACGAAGTAAAAGGTCAACCATTAAATACTTCCACAATTGTAGAAAAAGTAAAGGAGTTAATTAATGAGTGATAATAATCCTGTATTTAAAAAAGCTGATTTTCAATCTGATCAGGCAATTAGATGGTGTCCAGGCTGTGGAGATTATGCTATACTTGCACAAACTCAAAAAGTTTTTCCCGAGATTACTACAAAAAAAGAGGATGTAGTGTTTATATCAGGAATTGGTTGTTCAAGTCGATTTCCCTACTATATGAATACTTATGGATTTCATACTATTCATGGTAGAGCGCCAGCTATTGCAAGCGGATTAAAAGTTTCCAATCCAGATTTATCAGTATGGATTGTTACAGGAGACGGTGATGGTTTTTCTATTGGAGGAAATCATATTATACATTTGATGAGAAGAAACATTAATCTAAATGTTATGTTATTTAATAATCGTATCTATGGATTAACAAAAGGACAATATTCTCCTACATCTGAACAAGGAAAAGTTACTTATTCTACACCAATGGGTTCATTAGATTATCCATTCATTCCATCAAAATTAGTTCTCGGAGCTCAAGCAGGATTTGTTGCAAAAACTGTTGATAGAGAATTAAAACATCTTCAAGAAATGATTAGAAGAGCTAATGATTATAATGGAACATCATTCATTGAAATTTATCAGAATTGTAATATTTTTAACGATGGTGCATTTTCTAATCTCACAGATAAAGAGACTAAATCGGATCAATTATTGAGAGTAGAGCATGGTAAACCTATGATTTTTGGTGTAGATGATGAGAAAGGCATTTATATGGATGGCATAACTCCAAAAGTCGTAAAGATTGGTAAAAAATATTCGATAGATGATATTTTAGTTCATAATGAAAAAGACGAATTTATTGCAGATATGCT
>CAZSGU010000050.1:0-2215 GCA_964606555.1 uncultured bacterium
TTTCCTGATCCATTTCTTCCCATAATTGCATGTACTTCGCCCTTAGGAATTTCTAGATTAATTCCTTTTAAAATATCTTTTTCGCCTACAGAGACTTTTAGCTTTTTTATTTTAATCATCTATCCTACACTATTTTCTAATGTTACTTCAATCAATTGTTTTGCTTCTACCGCAAATTCCATTGGGAGTTCTTCAAATACTTCTTTACAAAATCCATTAACAATCATAGAAACAGCATCATCTAAGTTGATTCCTCTTTGATTACAATAGAATAATTGATCTTCACCAATATTGGATGTAGTAGCTTCATGTTCCATTTTTGCTGTTTGATTTTTGACATCAATATACGGAAAAGTATGAGCTCCACATTGATCTCCAATGAGAATTGAATCACATTGTGAAAAATTTCGTGCATTTTCGGCATTTTTTAATATTTTTACCCCACCTCTGTATGTATTTTGTCCTTCACCAGCTGAAATGCCCTTTGAAATAATGGTGCTTTTAGTATTTTTCCCTATATGAATCATTTTAGTGCCTGTGTCAGCTTGTTGTTTATTTTTTGTTACTGCGACTGAATAGAATTCTCCAATACTGTCATCTCCTTGCATAATTACGCTAGGATATTTCCAAGTAATTGCAGATCCTGTTTCTACTTGTGTCCAAGAAATCTTAGATCTATCTCCTGCACATTTACCACGTTTAGTAACAAAATTATAAATTCCACCTTTTCCATCCTTATTACCTGCATACCAATTTTGTATAGTAGAATATTTGATAGTAGCATCTTCATGGGCAATTAATTCTACACAAGCGGCATGTAATTGATTCTCATCCCTCATTGGTGCTGTGCATCCCTCAAGATAGCTAACTTCACTGCCTTCATCGGCAATAATTAGTGTTCTCTCGAATTGTCCAGTGTTAGAAGCATTAATTCTAAAGTATGTTGACAATTCAAGGGGACATTTAACATTTTTAGGTATATAGACAAAAGATCCATCACTGAATACTGCTGAGTTTAAAGCGGCAAAATAATTGTCAGTGTAAGGAATTACTGATCCTAGATATTTTTTCACTAGATCTGGATATTCTATGACTGCTTCAGAAAAAGAACAGAAAAGAACCCCATGTTTTGCTAATTCATCTTTGAATGTTGTGGTTATAGAAACACTATCAAAGACTGCATCAACAGCAACGCCTTCTAATTTTTTTTGTTCGTCGAGAGAAATACCAAGTTTATTATATGTATCTAAGATTTCTGGGTCTACTTCATCAAGACTTTTTCTGCTTTTTACCTTTGGAGCTGCATAATAACTCAATGCTTGATAATCTATTGGTTCATAATGAATATTAGCCCAAGTTGGTTCTTTCATTTTTTTCCAGTTTTTATATGCTTTTAATCTCCAATTAAGCAACCATTTTGGTTCATTTTTTATCTTGGAAAGTCTTTTAATGACTTCTTCATCTAATCCAGGTTCAAATTTGATTTGATCTACATTCGTAGTAAATCCATATTTGTACTCCTGATCAAGATTTTTATCGATTATTTGCTGGTTTTTATCAATCATTTCTAGTAGGCGAAAATTTATCTAATTACGATGTTATTTGCTATGAATTTAGGAATTTATTTTGAGCAGAAGTTTCTCTCAAATCCTATACTCATTGCTTACTTAATTTTCATAGTGTAAATTGATAATCGTTTTGAGATAATGAGCAAGAAAATAAGATTACAAACTTTAGACGAAGTAACAATACGCTTTGCAGGTGATTCTGGTGATGGAATGCAGCTTAGTGGAGGGAGATTTACACAAACTTCAGCAATTGTTGGTAATGATTTGAGTACATTGCCAGATTTTCCTGCTGAGATTCGTGCACCCGCTGGTTCTTTAGCAGGAGTAAGTTCCTTCCAAATTCATTTTAGTTCTAAAGAGATTCATACCCCAGGAGAGAGACCTGATGTCTTGGTTGCAATGAATCCTGCTGCATTAAAAGTCCATCTAAAAGAGCTTGTTCCTGGAGGAATTCTCATCCTCAATAAGAATGCATTTACAACAAAAAATTTGAAATTAGCAGGCTATGAATCTGATCCAACAGAAGATGGTTCATTAGATGATGATTATGCGGTGCATTATATTGAGATGAGCAAATTAGTTGCCAATGCATGTGAAGGATTAGATTTACCTCCAAAAACTATTGAAAGAACTAAAAATCTTTGTGC
>CAZSGU010000051.1:0-2097 GCA_964606555.1 uncultured bacterium
ATTAATGGTATTATCAACCAAGCGACAAAAGCAAGCACTACACTGCCAAAATACAAATGCAACATCTGTTGATAAACACTATCCTTTTCGCTTGTATATTTCGCAATCATCATTGATACTGAATACGTAAAAGCAGTAAAAATGGGAAGCAGTGCAATTATATTTAATTCATCGGGGTTTGGTTTTACAATGAACAAAACGCCAACAAAGCCAACAATGATGGCGCAAATACGGTAGGCGCCAATTTCAGACTTAAACATAAATTTTGACAATATTGTTATGAACAATGGAGAAATAAAGAATAAGCTGGTTGCTTCCGCTAACTCCATTTTCCCCAAGGCAAAATAGAAACACAAAAAACCCGTAAAAAAGAGTAAGACTCTAGAGATTGTAAGCAATGGGTAAGAAGTGCTGAAAGAAAATCTACGATTGGTTAATTTAAGATAAAAGATAATTATGAAGCCGCCAATTATTCCCCGAATAAACAATATTTGTAACAAAGATGCATAATCAGAAAGCTGTCGGACTAAAACGTCCTGGATGCTGAAAAACAACATTCCTAGAAGGATGAAATAAATACCACCTCTGTCATCGCTCATATGAATCTCCCAAATTTATTTTTTTCTAAATACCGTGACAATTACTTTGTCACTGCCATAATCCTTGTCGGGATTATTGCCATAGGCATAAACTTCATGAAAATTAATCTTTGTTATACTCTTTGCAATCTCAGAAATTTTTTTATCAAATCCAGCATTTTTGTAAAACTTATAATTAATTGTGAAAACAAAAAGACCACCAGATCTGGTGACTCTTAAAAGTTCATCTAATACATCCGGCCCGACATGACCATGAGTAAAAGTTCCTGCACTTACGATTGATCCATAATGATTATCATTTATCATTAACCTTTTGGTAAGGTCTGCCTCAATTATTTTTGAATAGCAATTTTTTGATCTAGCAATATTGAGCATTTCAGGAGAAATATCAATAGCATCTATTTCTCTATATGAGTTTACATTTAAACACTCTCCAATAAGCCCTGTTCCTGCACCAACATCAAGGATTGGAGTGTCTTCATTATTGGAATATTTATCATAATATTTAGCTATTTCTGAAGGAGAGCGGTAGTCATTTTGTTTAGCAAAATCACTATCGTATGTAGAAGCCCAGCTTCTGTATAGATTTATAGAATCTTCAGGAGTCTTTATTGAATATGCATCTTTTAAGCCCTTTTTTTCTGACATGTAATTCTTATGATTTTGAGTATCAATCTAAATCCAGTATAAATCTAGTGAGACAAAAAGTCCAAAATTCGTCTGATGTATGAGAGGGGTATTTAAATACATATCCACATATATTACGTGTCATATTTATTTGAATGCGAAAAAATACGGTGACCAACGGATTTAAGAGAATTTCTTGATGGATAATCTATCATCGTAAAGCCGCCATCAACAACTATTGTTTGGCCCGTAATAAAAGATGCCTCATTAGAAGCGAGAAAAGCGGCTGTGTTTGCAATTTCTTCTGTGGTTCCCATTCTTTCAAACAATGATGGGGGCATTTCCCATTCTCCACTATTGTTGCCTTGTGCTGCAGCAGTTTGTTCAGGACTTGTTTCAATCCAACCTGGACTAATGCAGTTAACTCTAATTCCATAGGTGGATGCTTCGACAGCAAATGAACGAGTCATCCCTTCAACTCCAGTTTTTGCTGCTCCATATAGCCCCCAATTGCCATGAAAAGTAGCTGTGGAAGAAATATTAACAATTGCACTGTCTTTATTTTTTGCTAGGTGCGGTAATGAGTGAGCACTAACAAAAAAATTGGAATCTAGGTTAGCGCCTCTAAGAATTTCCCATCTTGATGAAGGAGGGTCGTTTGGTTTCACTCCACAATGTTGACTGCCACATCCAGCGTTGTTCACAACAATATTTAATTTTCCAAAAACATTTAAAACTTCCTTAATCATTTTTTTTACTTCTTCTTCTTTTGAGACATCGGTTTTAAAAAATTTTGCAACAAAACCGCGATTTTCTAAATCCTTAATAACATTTTTTGCTCTTTCCTCATTTCTGGCAACAATAGCTATTT
>CAZSGU010000052.1:0-2024 GCA_964606555.1 uncultured bacterium
TCTAACATAGCTTTATCTAGTATAAGCGGATCACTGATTTTCTTTTTAGTAACAAATTTTGGCGTATGGATTTCAGGAACAATGTTTCCTAAATCATTATTTGGTTTAATCGAATGTTATACATTCGCACTTCCATTTTTTGGTAATGCGTTAGTAGGAGACTTGGTTTATTGCACCATTCTATTTACTAGCTATAGTTTAGCATTTTCCGGAGATATAGTATTACATAAAGGAAAGAATCTGAGCTAAAAGTATATAATTTTAAATTTTAAATTTAATTGGCATTACACAAATAACTCTTTATATTGCCCCAATTATTATTTTAATTATTAACTAAAAAGAGAGAAATATGAGTGACAGAGAAAAAGGTACTGTAAAGTTCTTTAATGAAAAAAAAGGTTATGGTTTCATCACTAAAGAAGATGGAAACGACGTTTTTGTTCATTTCACTAGCATCGAATCAGATGATGATTTTAAGACTCTTAAACAAGACCAAGCGGTTGAGTTTGAAATAGAGTCAGATGATAGAGGAGACAAAGCAGTCAAAGTAACAGCTGGTTAGTTAATAATTATATAATATATTTTTAAAGCTTAAGAAGGGGAATGCCTCAGTAGCTCAATGGTAGAGCAGTGGCCTCTTAAGCCATTGGTTCAAGGTTCGAGTCCTTGCTGGGGTACTACTTAAAATGAACCTTAAAGATAAAAACATAATTATTACAGGTGGAGCCGATGGGATTGGCAAAGCACTCGCAGAACGCTTTTTAAACGAATCTCCCAATTCTATACATCTGATAGATATTAACCCTAATGTGTTTCATGTAGCTGAATCTATTGGAGGTAAAGGGTATATTGTAGATGTTGCAAATTCAGAGCAATTTACTCTTACGTTGAATGAGATTATCAAAGAAGTTAATTCAGTAGATTTATTCTGTTCAAATGCAGGGATACAAGGACATGGAACCTTAGATGCTAGCGATGATACTTGGGATAGCAATTGGCAAATCAATGTAATGTCCCATATTTATGCAGCTAGAGTCTTAATCCCTCATATGGCAGAGAATAAAAATGGATATTTTCTTTTAACAGTATCTGCAGCTGGTTTATTAAATATGCCTGGAGCAATGCCTTATGCCACCACTAAACACGCAGCATTGGGTTTGGCTGAAAACTTAGCGATCACGTATGGTAATGAAGGAATCAAAGTTTCTGTCCTATGTCCTCAATTGGTAGATACCAATATGTTACAAACTTCAGAACTTCCAGAAGACGATCATCCATTAATGAAAGATGGAATATTGAGTGCAGAACAAGTTGCAGATGATACGGTGGAAGGAATCAAAAAAGAAGAATTCTTAATTCTACCTCATCAACATGTTTTGCGTTATATACAGGGAAAAACGCAAGATTATGATAGATGGATTGCTGGATCAAGAAAATTGATGTTAAAATGAAAAGTCCAAAAAATAGTATAATGAGATGGCTCGTATTCTTAAGGTTTTTCTTCCCAGAATTAAGCAAAACTATTCAAATACTATTTTTACTACAACTAATCTTATTCTTTGTCAGTATTGCTCTGATATTTCTGCATCTTGATCGACTTAATTTTGTAGGGTATTTTGGTTTGGTTGCACTTGTTTGTTGTATGGGCATGAATTATATTCAATCAAACTCTTTTAAAATATAAAAGGATAGATATGAGACATTTAGTATTAATCATTGCACTTTTTCTAACAATCTCTTTTGCACAAGATAAAGTTGTGTCTGAAAATTATGCCATTGAAGGAATGATGTGCGGTATGGGATGTGTAACAAAAGTAACAAAAGCAGTGCAAGATTTAGATGGTTTCAAAGCTGTTAATTTTGATTTTGACATAGAAAGAAAAGTAGATTACGCTATTGTGACTTTTGATAATGAAGTATTATCTCGCAAAGAAGTGGTTGCTGCTATTCATAGTGTCAGTGAAGGTGCTTATCAAGTAAAAGAAGTTAGCGAAGCCTGTTGCAAAGATTTTTGTGAACATTCA
>CAZSGU010000053.1:0-1957 GCA_964606555.1 uncultured bacterium
TTGTTAGTGATGCCCGATATAAAAATTGATACAAAAAATGCTTATAAAAAGTGTTTGTTAAAAGATAAAACCAACATTAAGTTTGCCGGAATGTTGGATGAACTTAAGAACTATAATTTAAGTTCAGAGTTATTTTACAATGATTTTGAGGTGTACGTTTTTAAAACACATCCAGAAATTGGCAAAATCAAATTAACGATTTTGGATTTAGGTGCAAAATATGCCAGTTTGTCGGGTAGTGGTTCGACTGTGTTTGGAATATTCTCAAACAAAAAAGATGCACTAAAAGCGCATCAATTTTTTAGTCCCCATTTCTCTACAATTCTTACAAATCCGAAAATTTAATTTGGGGAATCGTCTAATTGGCAGGACACATGGTTTTGGTCCATGCAGTCGGGGTTCGAGTCCCTGTTCCCCAACAAGGTAATAAAAGAAAAATATATGGGATTATATAAACAAAAAATATTTTCTGGTTCAAGCAACCAAGAGTTGGCAGACAGTATTGCAAAAGAAGCTAACAACACTCTTGGGAAACTGTCCATTAATAGGTTTAGCGATGGAGAGATTTGGGTAAAGTATGGAGAAAATTTAAGAGGCAATGATGTATATATTATTCAAAGCACAAATCCTCCTGCAGACCATATGATTGAACTTGCTTTGCTTATAGATGCTGCAAAAAGAGCAAGTGCAGATAAAGTTAGTGCAGTAATTCCTTATTTAGGTTATGCAAGACAAGACCGAAAAGACGAACCGAGAGTACCAATTTCTGCTAAAGTAATGATTGATATAATTACTGCTGCTGGTGCTGATAGAATTATTACAATGGATTTGCATTCAACTCAAATACAGGGCTTTTCAAGTATTCCAATTGATAATTTATATGGAAGCTTAGTTTTAATGGCTGAGCTACAAGCTCATCTTAATAGTATTGATGATGATAATAAAGCGGTTGTATTGTCGCCGGATATTGGTTCAAACAAATTAAGTCAATCATATGCCAAAAAACTAGGAATAGGGTTTGCAGTGATTGATAAGAGAAGAAGTGCACACAATAAATCAGAAGTTGCTTATCTTGTGGGAGATATTGAATCAAGACATGTTTTAATTATAGATGACATGATTGATACTGCAGGAACAATTAGCAATGCTGCAAAAGTAGCTAGAGAAAAAGGAGCACTATCTGTTGTTGTTGCTGCAACGCATGGAGTATTATCTGGAGACGCAGTTCAAAGGTTGTCTAATGATGATATTGATAAAGTTATTCTTGCAGATACGGTCAAAATCTCAAAAGAAAAAAGATTTAAGAAATTAACAGTTGTACCTGCTGCAAAAATTTTTTCAGAAACAATTAATAGAATTCATACTGGGGAATCAGTTAGTGAATTATTTGGGGAGGATCATGAGTAAATTTGAAAAATTAAATGTAAATGTTCGCGATGAAAAAGGTACATCTTCTGTAAGAAGAATAAGGCTACAAAATCAGATCCCAGCTGTTTTATATCACTCAGGGCTAGACGCTCTTTCGCTTTCTATTGATAAGAAAGAATTATATAAAGCTTTAAATACTGGTCAGGTTATTTTTGAAGTTACAGTTCAAGACGAAAATCAATTTGTCCTTGTTAAAGACGTGCAATATCATCCTGTAAATGATAATATTATGCATGTTGATTTCCAAAAAGTAAAAGAAGACGAAAAAATTTCATTAGAAGTACCACTAAGAATTGAAGGCGAAGCAGAGGGAGTTAAAGCTGGTGGTATTTTAGTGCAGATTGTAAGCACTATTACAGTTCAATGTAAACCAACAACTATTCCAGAAGCTTTAATTATTGATGTTACTAATCTAGAATTGAACTCGAGTCTTTTTGTGAAAGATATCCAGCTTGCCGCAGATGTAGAAATAATGACCTCTGAAGATCTTGCGGTTGTTTCTGTTCAAGAACCTAAAGAAGAAGAAGTA
>CAZSGU010000054.1:0-1597 GCA_964606555.1 uncultured bacterium
TAGCTATTTTTGAACCAATATCATTTAATTGACACATCTGTTCAACAGCCTCCTGGTAGTCCCTAGGAGTAACTTTTTTCTGTTTTTGAGCAGTTGATAAAATACCCAGCCCTAATGGCTTAGTTAAAAAAATAGAATCTCCAATCTGAGCACCATTATTTCTTTTTAAGAGTTCAATTTTGACGACTCCGGAAATCGATAAACCAAAGATGGGTTCAGGGGAATCAATACTGTGACCTCCAGCAAGACTAATGCCTGCTTTTGCACATGCTGCCCTACCCCCTTCAATCACTTTAGCACCAATTTCAGCAGAAAGCTTGTCAATAGGCCAACCAAATATAGCTATAGCCATCACCGGCTTTCCACCCATAGCATAAATATCACTAAGCGCATTGCATCCTGAGATCATACCAAAGGTGAAAGGGTCATCAACGATTGGCATAAAAAAATCGACAGTGCTGATCAATGCTTTTCCATTACCAAGATCATAAACTGCTGCATCATCTCTTGATTCGTTACCTACAATTAAGTTAGAATCAATTATTTGATGTTGATCTTGCCCAAGTATCTCATTTAGTAATTTAGGTGAAATCTTGCAGCCACAGCCAGCTCCATGACTATATTCTGTCAATCTAACTGAAGAAATATCTATATTAGAATTCAAAAGCAGTTTATCCTAACGAATCTGGGAATATTTTAATTCGAGCTTTTGATAGAGCTCACTTGGAGAAATACTAGGATTCTCATCCATGATGTTAAAGGCAATGACATTGTCCTCAACAGTATTCCACAACTTGATGTAAGTGCCTTCTTTATAGCCGTTCTGTTGCCTAAAGGCATTAAGTTGATTTTTGACGACATAACGCTTATATAACTCAACAATATCTATATCTAGTTGTGATATTGCAATAAAAAAAAGATCAGTGATATCACGAATATTGTTAATTTTAGGGTCAATATTAGAGTTTACAGATAGGCTTAACATCTTTTCTAATGTATTAATCAAAACTTCAGCATTAAAGTCACCTTGAGGTTTTAACTTCAAATACTTATTTGCATAATTTTCATCTTTGATTCGAATTAATTCAGACATAATAAAATGCCAAATATCAACTAACTCTACCTTAACATTAGCCCAATCTGGCTCAGTATTTATACCCTTCCAATGCTTCCAGTTAAATGAATCTATTGCCTCTGCAGCCTCCATATAGATGCAACGGTACCAGGAAATCTGTCTGTTTTCCTTAGTGATACCATCAACCCACATAACACCATTAGTATGATTATTTAGATTTTTTTGAAGGTCGAACATTTGCTCAATATGATTCATAATTCATCAGCTAAAATTTTGAGTAAATTTGATTATAGTCTATTCAATTATTCGCTTAATATCTTTCTACTGTAGTATCAATTTCTTGCGCCCAAGCGTCGATCCCTCCTTGGAGATTTGCAACCGAGTCAAAGCCTTTTGATAGTAGAAAATCAGCTACGTGCATAGAACGAACACCACTATGACAATATAGAGCTATCTTACTATCCTTATCTAGATTTTCATAACTTATGGCAATCTCACCCATGGGTATTAGAATAGCACCTT
>CAZSGU010000055.1:0-1535 GCA_964606555.1 uncultured bacterium
GGTTCATATTTTATTTCCAGAAATCACTATATTAAGAAGGTTATTTGGGAAATAATTATAATGGACAAAAATTCAAAATCAATACTAAAAACTTTCGCTTTAATAGCGCTTGTGCAGTTTTTATTCTTTCTTTTTGTAATGGTTCCAAATAAAACTTGGCATCTTTTCGGATAATAAATCTTTACAGTCTGCCTACCAAATAAAATTCAATTGTAATGACATCATTGATTCGTATTGCTAATAAAGATGGGCGTTTTATTTGATAATCACTTAATCTAATCTCAAAACTGGACTTTATAATTACTCTATCTTCTTTAATTTGTAAATCAACAGGAAGAGAAACTTCTTTTTTCACACCATGAAAAAATAAATTACCAATAACTTGATAGTAATTATCTTCTTTTTCAATACGTGAAGAAGTAAAGCTAACAACAGGATAGAAATATTCTTCGATTGCATCTAACATATTAGAATCACGATTAGAGTTCTTGCTATCAATACTAAAAACAGGAACAGATAAATCTACTGTTGATAATTTAGGATTGTCCTTATTAAACAAAAAAGTGCCTAAAATTTGATTGCTTGTACCAACCCATTGATGTGCGGGATGATTCCCATAATAAGATAAATAGCTTTGATCTGAATCAATCTTAATTTCAAAAGATTGAGCAAAGGAAAACTGTAGAAATAGTATTAGAAGTATCTTTCTCATTTAAAAAATGTAAGCCCTAACATATCCAAGCTGAGTGTGAAGAATGCAATTGTCCCTGCTTGTAAGTGTGCATCCATTAAATCATTATATTTCTTACCATTTTTTACAGCATTTTTTGCTAAAAAAGGTTGAGCAACCATTGCTGAAAAATGCAGAATTGCTAAGGTACGATGTAATTTGATAGATGAAAAATTATCATCATATTTTCGTGCCGGTGGAGAGAAAATAGCCAAGGAAGCTCCAGTCATATATGTAGTATAGGTAAAATAACCCATTGCTTTATGTTGATCATAATGATCATCCCAGTAATCACTGCCATCATCATCATATAACTTTTTCCCAACAGAATATTGGTAAGCAAGCCCAGTTAAAGTAACAATACCAAGCCACTGATGTGCTTGCAACATTTTACGTCTTAATTGTAATTCTTCAATTCTTGTTTCTGGGCCAATATCCCATTTTCGAAATAATCCTTCTTCTCCCCAAATTATAGATTTGACATAAGGCATATCTTCAGGTAGCCCAATTTCTTTCGGAATAAATCTTTTATCATAATTTTCTTTTGTAACAACAGATTGCCCTTGAATCAAAGAACAAGATAAAAAAATAGAAAGAATAGGTATTATATTTTTAAAGTCTATCACAATTTTATAAATTAACATATAGTGAGCAAAGAAAAATTAACAAAAAAAAATGACTCATGTAGTTGTCAATGTAATTGCCAAACAATTTCTGATCCTTCGCGAAGAAATTTCATAAAACAAGCAACAACCCTTACAATTATTGGTGGAAGTGCATTTATTTTAGAAGCATGTGGTGGTGG